>NZ_PNDF01000062.1:0-32684 GCF_005887195.1 Pseudoalteromonas sp. S1650
GTCAACAAAATTGATCCACCCGAGAAAACCAATTACCGTTAATGTGTGCTATTAGTTACGCTTACCTATAACTACCTATATTGAGAACTTTATAGTTTTACTTTAAGCCAGTTATAGCTAAGTAACTTGATCTAAATCTATATTTTCATTCCTTAAAAATTCATTTAAAAATAGAAAGTTAGCACTTAATAATTAAGTAAAGATCAGGCTAGCAATATACAATCAAGTCTTTTTTCTATAATAAAAAACAATCAGAGAAAACTAATACATTCCGACTATTTCTATGTTTCAAAACACACTGAACCTTAAATACACAGCAATACAAATAGTTAGGAAAAATATGAATCAAGGGAATAATTTAGAGCAAAGAAACAGTCATAGTAATTGTACTAACTACGATGAATTTTCAATTTTGCTCATACGTCTAAATGCTGAGATAAACTTTTGAAAAAAGAAACATAAGAACTATCTGTGCTTCACAACGAAAAAAGGACCTAATTAAGGTCCCTTTTGTCGAAGTTTAAACGCTTTTAGCCAATATATAGTCCGTTATTTAACAATCCAAGGTGTGGCGCTGATAAGCTCAGCATGACTGTTTAACACTGTGTTATCGTCTTGCCATTCGTCTGTTACTTTTATTGAGCAACGCTGCTCTTTACAGCTAACGCCATTTGCCGAGATAGCGTCTTGACCATTAAATTTAAGTACAACACCTTGTTGTTCAGGAAGCAAAAACCACATTAATTTGCTGACAAAAAAGCCTGATAAATCAGATAACAGCTCGTCAAACTCTTCATTTAACGTATATAAGTTTGCTTTACTAAGTTCAAAATCTGCCAAATCAGTCGCTTCAATCTGTAACTTTAATTGGCATTCATGTTTAGGGTTTTCTGGTTGCACAACAATAACAGCTTTATCTGTATCTAATTGCTTATCAAAAGGTAAAAGTAACTGAGCTTTATCTGTATAAGTTAAGTCAAACTCTTGTTTTTCTGTAATTATTTTACCTGATTTAATAGTGCATACTTCGTTACTAGCAATATCAGACAAATAAAAGTTAACTTGAGCGTATTGAAACTCACCTTTATTCACGACTTTTAAACGATCATAAAAGCCATCATAAGCAATAACAAATTCAGTTGCTGCGGCTTTAGAGGAAACCGCGCTTAGCGCAACCGCGATGGTTGCTGCTTTTAACCATGGAAGGAGTTTATTCATCAAAGTAAGCTCTATTTTGATTTATCATAGTGTTTAATTCATCAATATATGCTTCACGGCGCTCAGAGTATGATAACAAACCTTGTGTTAACTTGGTTGCTTCTATAGGTTTTTGCTGGCGACGTAAATCGGCACGAATTAATCGTAAATCTTTATACGCAGCATGGGTATTAATATTTTTAAAATATGAGCTTACAGCAGCACGTACCGATTTAAATGCTGTCACTTCATGGGCCGCTTCGTTAGCACGGCGACGAGGAACCATGCCACAACCCTTTTTGTAACACCATTGACCGAAAAAGTTTAAACCAATCCGTGCAAAGCGTGACGTGCCCCATGCTGATTCATTTGCTGCTTGCATTAGCGCAAGCTCTTTAGGAATGATATCAACTCGACGTAGTGCTTGGGTAAGCGATAAAGTGTCAATAGTGTTAGGCAACTTGTAGCTGGTAAGAATTTTTTTAATATCTGACTTTTGCTTGCTCGTAAGCGGCTCATTGTACTCAAGCATCATGCGCGCAATTTCTAGTTTAGCTCGCTGCTGTAAAATTTTTTTATTTTCGGCCTCAACATGTGGGCGAATAAAATCAAAAAAAGCATGTTTCTTCTCTTTTACATCAGTAAATGCTGCAAAGTCAGGCAGTTTTACATTATGTAATGGTTTTTCTTTTTTGATTACGCGCTGGGTTCCGGTAGGCGTGCTCTGAGTTTGTTCAGATTCTTCAACTGTCACTTCTTTTTCGATAAATGGCGAAAATAACGCCCATGCAAAAAAAGCGGTTAATAAAGCTCGAAAAACGTACTTAAGCATGTATTCTCTCAAATAAACTACTACTCATGTGCGGTTAACTCACGCACACACAAAGGCGAAGTATACCAAAGCAGATGATTTTTAGCGAATTCAGCACTATAAAACCACCCATAAAAGGGACAAACTATTGACGTAACAGTGTAGTTTGCTCGCAATTTTCAAGCGCTTGCGTATACTGAAAAGTAAGCAAACAAGGAATAGGAAGGTTATTTTTATGTGCCAATCTTGGCAAGCTCGCATTATTAATCAACAAAAATATCGTCCAAACGATAACCGCTCAGCTTGGCAGGTTGACCGCTCTCGAATCATACACGCCGCAGCATTTAGGCGTTTGCAGGCCAAAACTCAGATTATGGGTATTGGCTTAAATGATTTTTATAGAACTCGTCTTACTCATTCTTTAGAAGTTGCCCAAATTGGCAGTGGTTTATTACGCCATTTGAAAAAGCAGCACCCTGAATTTACGAATTTTCCTAGCGGTAGTTTACTCGAAACCTTATGCCTTGCTCATGATATTGGCCACCCTCCTTTTGGTCATGGTGGTGAAATAGCATTAAATTACATGATGCGCGATCATGGTGGCTTTGAAGGTAACGCGCAAACACTTAGAATTGTCTCTAAGCTTGAGCCCTATTCAAATGGCTATGGCATGAACTTAACCAGGCGCACCTTGTTAGGTTTTATTAAATATCCAGCCTTCATTGATGATTTGTGGCACAGCATTCCACCTTTGAGCGAGCAGCGTAGCTTTATTAAAGCTGACCATTGGCGACCAGCTAAGGGGTTATACACCGACGATAAAGATATTTTCGACTGGATCATGGAGCCACTGTCTAATAACGATAAAGCACTGCTGAGCAGTCATTATAAGGTTGATGAATTTAGAGCCAAAACCCACTATAAATCGATAGACTCAGCAATTATGGAATTAGCTGACGATATTGCGTATGCCGTTCATGATTTAGAAGACGCTATAGCAACAGAGGTTTTAACGTTGGCTGATTGGCAAAATCATGCCCTTGTACAACTACAAGAGCTTGACTCTGCGTGGCTAACCACTCATTTAAGCTCGATAACCGCCAGACTCTTTTCTCATCACGAGTATGAGCGTAAAGACGCCATTGGTGAGTTGGTAAACACCTTTATTATTAACGCTCAGTTAGTTGTACAAAACGCAGATTTCGAATCTGAAATATTACAATACACGGTGAGTCTTCCAGATGAATTTGCCGAAATTCTTAACGTGCTAAAACATTTTGTTTTTAAACGCTTAATTCGTGAGCCAAAGATGCAGCAAGTGGAGTTTAAAGGGCAAAACCTGCTGATTGAATTATTTAGTGCTTTTGCCAGCGACCCAATGCGCTTATTACCAGAAACAACGCAAGAAATGTGGCTAAATGCGCACCAACAAGGCGATAATGCGATGCGCATAATCTGTGATTATTTGTCAGGAATGAGTGACGAATACGCCTACAAAACCTATCAGCGTTTGTTTTTGCCCTCTGCTTAAGTAATTTTTGAACACTATTTGATAGTGTTCTAAAATCAAGCAGGTTATTAATAAATAATCGCACTTCTTTAGATGCATTCTATTTAACATGGATTGAAATAATGCTCAAAAAATACCTGCTCATTAGTGCAGCTGTTGCAAGTTCATTTGCTTGCTATAGCACAGAAACACTTCCAGATCCGCTTCTCGAAGAGCGCGGCATAATAATTAAAGATGCAACCCACTTTGATTGGGTGCGACTTAATTCTGGCGAATGGCTCAAAGGCGAGCTTGTCTCTTTGTACGACAAAGAAGTTGAGTTTGACAGCGACATTCTTGATACATTAATGATTGATCGCGAAGATATCTATATGATTATTTCAGATCGCCATCATACGGTTCGCTTTAACGATGGCAACGAGCTCAGTGGTACACTTAATATATCGGGCGGTTATGTAAAAGTTGGCGAACAAGAAGCTAAATACCGTTATCGCGATTTAGTCTCAATTGCTCCCTCAGTTGAAAGCGAACTCAGTGCATGGACTGTAAAGTTATCCATGGGTGCAGATTTGGCCCGTGGAAATACTGACCAAACTGAATATTCTATTAAAGCTGACATAAAGCGCCGTACTGCTTCAAGTCGATTTTTATCTGAGATTTTAGGCTATCGCACTACCAGTGATGATCAAATTACTAAAAACAATATTCGTGCTAACGGTACATTTGACTGGTTTTACACACAAAAAATGTATTATCGCCCTATTTTCTTCGAATACTATCGTGACCCGTTCCAAAATATCGCCAATAAATACACTGTCGGCGCCGGTGTTGGTTATTATGTGATAGATACCGACAAAACAGAATGGGATTTTACAGCGGGGCCTGCTTATCAAAAAACCCAATTTGACACTGTAGCAGCTGGAGAAGATAAGAGTAACTCATCAATGTCTTGGTTTATTTCTACAAATTATGAGTTAGAAATCACTAAGAAAATCGATTTTTCATTAAATTATCGCTACCTAACTGCAAGCAGTGATGCTGGCGGTGACTCACAATATGCTTTGGCTGCGTTTGAATTTGAAATCACAGATGATATCGATTTTGATGTGTCATTAGTTTGGGATTACCTTGCCGACCCGATTGCCGATGAAAACGGTGTAGTACCAGAAAAAGAAGATTACAAAATGATTTTCGCGCTGGGTATCGATTTATAAACATCTCGATTATTCGATACAAAAACGCCGAGCTTAGCTCGGCGTTTTCATTTTAGTTAAGTAATATCTTATAGCGATTTAACACCCATGTTGTATAGGGTAAAGCCATAAATATCAGCGTATTGATCAATGATCTTACTTGTTGGTGTTCCTGCACCATGGCCTGCATTTGTTTCAATGCGAATAAGATACGGATTTTGTTTCGCACCTTTTTCTTGTAGCTCTGCTGCAAACTTAAATGAATGCGCAGGCACAACACGGTCATCATGATCCCCTGTTGTTACTAAGGTTGCTGGGTAGCTAACACCCTCTTTTACATTATGAACTGGTGAGTAACCTTTTAAGTACTCGAACATTTCTTTACTTTGTTCACTCGTACCGTAGTCATACGCCCAACCAGCACCGGCTGTAAAGGTGTGGTAACGCAGCATATCTAAAACACCTACAGCAGGAAGCGCAACTTTAAATAGCTCAGGACGCTGTGTCATAACCGCACCAACTAATAAGCCACCATTTGAGCCACCACGTACCGCTAAGTAATCAGGTGAGCTGTATTGTTTTTTGTTTAAGTACTCAGCCGCAGCAATAAAGTCATCAAATACATTTTGTTTCTTAAGCTGTGTACCATTTACATGCCATTCTTTACCATATTCGCCACCACCACGAATATTAGCAACAGCATAGATGCCACCGTGCTCAAGCCACGCCGCTACTGTAGGGCTATAACTTGGTGTTAGACTTACGTTAAAGCCACCATAGCCATATAAAATAGTCGGATTTTTACCGTTAAGCTCAGTGCCTTTTTTGTACGAAATAATCATCGGAACTTTGGTGCCATCTTTTGATGTATAGAACACTTGTTCAGAGATATATTCTTCGCTATTAAATTTAGCGCCCGACTTGCGGTACACATCAGACTTACCTGATTCAACATCAAACGAATAGGTATTGCCTGGTGTAGTGTAATTCGTAAATGAGTAATACAGTGTTTGTGCATCGTGCTTGCCACTAAAGCCATATGCAGTACCTACACCTGGCAGGCTAATGTCACGCACCAATTTACCTGATTTATCGTATTGTTTTACTAGCGAAATCGCATCAACCATATACTTAGCAAAGAAGTAGTCACCGCCTTTCGAAATGCTAAGTACATTGTCAGTTTCAGGGATTAAATCTTGCCAATTTTCAGGGCTTGGATCAGTTGCATCAACAGTCACTACACGCATATTGGGTGCGTTTAAGTTAGTCACCAAATATAGTTTTGAGCCGTCATTATCAATAATTGAGGTATCTGAGTCAGTGTTATCTAAAATCGTCACTAGCTCGCTGTCAGGCTTAGTTAAATCTTTGATAAACAGTTTATTACCTGAAGTTGAAGTACTTGCAGCAATAATTAAATAACGATTATCACGGGTCACTTCCGCACCAATATAACGATGTTTCTGTGCCTCTGTGCCGCCATAAATTAATTGGTCGTCCGCTTGTGATGTACCTAACTTATGGTAGTAAACTTTATGTTGATCTGTTTTTGCAGACAGCTCACTACCCTTAGGCTTATCGTAGCTCGAATAATAGAAACCTTCGTTGCCAAGCCAAGAGATACCACTGAATTTTACATCGACTAATGCTTCTTCAATTGGTTGTTTAGTCGCAGTATCAATAATGATAATTTTACGCCAGTCACTGCCGCCTTCAGAGATTTGATAAGCCGCTAAAGTGCCATCTTCTGTGAATGTTAAGCCCGACATTGAAGTTGTGCCGTCACTACTGAAGGTATTAGGATCTAAGAACACCTCAGCTTCAGAGTCGCCTTTTTTACGATAAACTACGTACTGATTTTGCAGACCATCGTTTTTATAAAAGTAGGTGTACTCACCCTCTTTAAATGGCGCTGTGACTTTTTCGTAGTTCATCAGCTTTTCAAGCGTAGTTTTTAGCTCATCGCGATACGGAATATTTTTTAGATAAGAAAAGGTAACGTCATTTTCGGCTTTAACCCACTGGGCTGTTTCGTCGCTCATATCGTCTTCTAACCAACGATACGGATCGGCTACTTTTTCACCGAAGTACTCGTCAACAACATTGCCTTTTTTAGTTTCTGGATAATTCACAGCAGCTTTAACCTCTGCAGTTTTCACTGTTTGTTCTGTTTTTGTTGGGGTGGATTCACCGCAGCCCGCCAATGCAACAACAATTGCACATGCTAGTGTTTTCTTGATCATAATAAATTTACTTTTAGTTATTGTTAATAAAATGAAAGTAAAATTAAAGCATTAGAATGTCTAGTAATTTGCGGTTAAACACAGGAAGTGCTGTAAACCAATGTAAAAACAAAAAAGCCACGTAGTAACGTGGCTCTTCAAAGTATGTATTTGCTCAGCGATTATACTTTTGTTAACCAGCCATGAGTATCTGCTGATTTACCCCATTGAATATCATTCAATGCTTGGCGTAATTTAGCAACTTTCTCACCTGGTTCACCCGACCCCACTTTAAACTCTTGGTCGTTATGAATAAGTGTGCCAACCGAGGTAAGTACCGCAGCGGTACCTGATAACGCAGCTTCAGTACCTGGTTTAGCGGCTCTTTCTAGTAACTCAGACACTGTAAAGTTACGCTCAGATACTGTCATACCTAAATCTTTAGCAATCGTTAAAATACTATTACGCGTCACACCGTGTAAGAATGTGCTATCAAGTGCTTTTGTGATGATCTCATCACCATCAATTAGGATGAAGTTTGCAGCACCAGTTTCTTGTACATCACCACCAGGGCAGAATAAAATTTGGTCTGCTTGATGCTCTGAGCGAGCTTCTAAGATTGGACCTAATGCACTTGCGTAGTTACCACCACTTTTAACCATACCCATGTGTGGTGCGCAGCGCATGCCGTCTTCTTCAAGTAATACACGTAATGCTGTAGCACCGCCTGAGAAATAATCACCTACTGGCGAAAGTAATACATAAAGCAAGGAACTCATTGACGGTGCAGCCGCTTTACCGATTGCCGCTTCTGTACCAATGTGAGTTGGGCGAATATACATTGAACCCGGCGGTGCTGGTGTTTCGTCTGCATACTCTTTAACAATGTCTTTGATCATTTGCTCAAGCATGCTTTCGTCAAAGTCAGGTAAGTTAAGTAACTTAGAGCTTTGTTTCATACGCGCAATGTTAGCATCCATACGAAAGATATAGACCGAGCCATCTTCGTGACGAAAAGCTTTTAATCCTTCAAAACAGGTGCTTGAGTAATGTAATACGTGAGCACCCGCATGTAATTCGATTTTATCAGATGGGACCAGCGCGCTTTCACTCCATGAGTTATCAGCAAAACGTGCTTGGATCATTTGTGGCATAAATACAGTACCAAATGCGGCCATTGTTGTTCTCTCTTGTTTGGACTACTTTTACCCCATTGTATGCTAATCCATCCCCGTTTAACCATAGCAAACTAGTGCCTTTTATCGATTAAAGTGATAATAATCCGACCGTTCGGTACAAAAAACGCGCAACTCAAGCTGCGCATTGTTTACTGAGAATTATTCACTGGCAAATGACAATGGATTATCGGTAATTCATTTTTGCTGTAAGGCGATTAAAAAAGCCCGGGAAAAAACGCTTGATAGTCGGTGCTAAACCACTTATTCCTTCACCAATAACAACTTCATCTTTCTCGGCTTCTATGGCTTTAATCATTTTTGCAGCCGCTTTTGCCACATCCATGCCGTTTTCGATTGATTCCTCTGGCTTATTTTGCGGTTTACCTTGGCCATCTAACGAATTATGCGCAATGGCTGTTTTAATTGAACCCGGGCAAATAGTCAGGCAATTCACATTTTTATCGGCTAGTTCTGCTCTTAAGCAATCCATAAAGCCCACGACCGCATATTTAGAGCCCGAATAACCCGTTCTAAACTTTGAACCGACTTTACCCGCTACACTGCTAATTGATACCACCATGCCCATACCTTGCTTCACCATTTGTGGCACGACCGCCTTAGTTAAAGCAATTAAACCAAAGTAGTTTACTTCCATCAGTTGGCGATAAACCGTAAATTCATTTTCTAAAAATAGACTACGCTGCGACACCCCACCGTTATTGATAAGCACATCAATGCGGCCAATTCGCTCGATCACTGCTGGCATATCTTCAAGTAAGGCTTCGGGCTTTGCCAAATCAAGAGCGACCACATGATGATTACCGCCGAGTCTTGTATTAAGAGCGTTGAGTTTTTCCTCATTGCGGGCAGACAGTATTAGCGTTGCCCCTTTAGCTGCTAGTTGCTCACAAAGTGCCTCACCAATCCCAGAAGATGCCCCTGTAACCCAAACTGTTTTGCCATTTAATTGCATGTATGTTCCTTATTATTGTTGTTATGCTTTGTTAGGCCCTGCATGTTGTTCGATATGATCAGCAATATCTTTATAAAAACCAAGCATAATCAAGAGCTCTGCTAATACAAATAAAGGCCCTATGACCAAACCAATTAAATCATCAACAAAGGCTGGCTTTTTACCTTCAAAATAGTGACCAATAAACTGAAACACCCAACCAACCACGAAACTGCCAATGCTCACAGCTAGCCATAACTCTGTTGAAAGCGACACCACAGGCTCAGCAGCAATGCTTAACAAACTTAAGCATACAGCCATAATTAACCCCATAGATAAGCTAAGCATTAAGTAATAAAGACAAGTGAATGCTATCACCACGGTTGCCAAGGAGATAACAGCAGGCTCAGAGATAAGCGTGACACGTTGCAATAAACAAATAATCGCAAACACGATTAATGGGATGCCGATAAAGTGAGTGACAATATTGCGTTTAGAACGGTGATAGAGGGCGTAATTTGTCAGTTGTTGTTTTAATGTTTTCATTGTTTTTCCTGCCAAAACTGTGATCAAAATTCAGATTAGCAGAAAATTCACCAACAAGAATGTCAACTAGCCGACATTTACAGTAGCTAGCTTAAACTCACACATTAAACCAACGCATCAATAACTTTGCCTTTTTCAGCTTCTGGCTGCATATCCATGCGTTCGCGTCCTTTTTGATACTCTTCATCAAGCATCGCTTGCAGCTCATTCATTTTTTCTTGCAGTGCTTTGGTGTCGGCACCTTGTTGCTGCATTTGTTCGGCAAGTTTTTCTATTTGCGCTTTTATTTCGTCAATTTTCTCTTTATCAACCCCGAGTCGCTGATAAACCAAGGCTTCTTGCGCCTGTGCTAAAAAAGAACTGGGCTCAGACTGCTTTTGTAAAAGTTGGTGTGCTGAAGATGCAGGCGTATGCATGGCCTTCACATCATCGATGCGGGTTGTTTGCGACAACTTAGCAGCAGCCGAAGCGTGATAAGGGTTATATTGATTATGAAATGTAATTGCCACAAGTTGTCTTCCATTTAAGCTTGATTACAACTTTGTAGCAATTTTAGTTCCAAACTAGCATTGAGATTGCAATTTATCGATATCAACAATTTCAATCGATTGATATTTAAGATTAATAATTGAATCAGCTTGCAGAGATTGTAATATTTGATTAATGGTTTGCCGTGTTAAATAGGTCATATCGGCAAGTTGTTGCTGGGTAAGCGGCAAACAGCTTTGGTGTGACGATTGATAAAGCATGCATAAACGCTTACTCACCTTTTGCTTTGCTGTAAGGAGTGCGTGATCTTCTAATGAGTCAAACAAGTTTCGCACTTTATTGGTAAGCAGCAGCCCAAAGTCATGCCAATAAGCAGGATGTTCTTGTAATAACAGGCTTAATGCCCGCTCAGGAACGTGTAAAAGCCGTACCGCAGTTTGAGCATACACATCGTGGGTACGTTGACCACCATCAAACAGAGCCACTTCACCAAACCACATTGCACTGGTTACAAAACTGAGCACCGCTTCTTTGCCTTGGCTATTAACCCCAGAAACTCTAAGCACGCCATTAATAACACAATACAGACCGGTATTTTCATCACCACGCAAAAACAATGCATCACCCGCATTTAAGGTGATTAATTTAGCATTTATTACTAGCTTGTCCCTAAATATTTGTGTGCGATTTTTAAACCATTTGTCTTGGTTAATTACCGAAAGGTCTTGTTCATTCAAGTGTTTATCCTTACATTGGAGTAGTGTGCATATATCCAAGCCATCTCAAAATGCAAAATTCAGCGTTTCACAGGTTGTTTGGATATCCAAATAATAAAAGGATACGGGATGTTAAACAAACTACTTTCGACCAGCCTACTTCTCAGTGCTATTTCTACCCCTGCATTTGCGAGTGATATTAATTCTGAACTTAAATCTGCCAATAAAAGCGTCAGCGAAAAAGTCATTAAATGGCGCCGTCATTTACACCAATACCCAGAGCTTAGTAACCGTGAGTTTGAAACAGCTAAATACGTGGCTAAGCATTTACGTTCGTTAGGCCTTGAGGTTCAAACAGGTGTGGCTCATACCGGTGTGGTTGCCAAACTTAAAGGGGGCAAAAAAGGTCCGCTTATTGCGCTACGTGCTGATATGGATGCACTCCCTGTTAAAGAGCAAGTAGACTTACCTTTCGCGTCAACTCAAACAACAGAGTACAAAGGCAATACCGTTGGCGTAATGCATGCCTGTGGTCATGATAACCATGTGGCTATTTTAATGGCAGCCGCTGAGTCTTTAGTAAAAATTAAAGACCAACTAGCGGGTGATATTCTGTTTGTCTTCCAACCTGCTGAAGAAGGTGCACCAGATGGCGAAGAAGGTGGTGCTGAGCTGATGCTTAAAGAAGGCTTATTTAAAGAAAAACCAGAAGCCGTATTTGGTTTACACGTAACCAGCTCACTTAATACCGGACAAATTGGTTTTCGTGAAGGGCCGCTAATGGCCAGCGCCGACAAATTTACTATCACAGTAAAAGGTCGCCAAACTCACGGTTCTCGCCCTTGGAATGGTGTTGACCCAATTGTGGCGTCATCACAAATTATTATGGCAACACAAACCATCGCTTCTCGCCAAGTTGATGTGACCAAAGCGCCTTCGGTGGTTTCATTTGGTGCCATTAATGGCGGTGTGCGTAACAACATCATCCCTGATCAAGTTGAAATGGTTGGCACAATCCGTACCTTTGACCAAGAAATGCGTGCTGACATTAAAAAACGTTTAGCTAAAACCGCTGAGATGGTAGCTGAATCAGGTGGCGCAGAAGCCCATGTTCACATTGATCATGGTTACCCAGTAACAGTAAACGATGTTGAATTAACCAAGAAAATGACACCAACTCTTGCTGGTGTGGTTGGCAAAGAAAACCTGATCACAACGCCACTTATCACAGGTGCCGAAGACTTTAGTTACTACGCCTTAGAAACACCAGGCATGTTCTTTTTCTTAGGTGTCACACCAAAAGGTCAAGATGCAGTTACAGCACCTAGTAACCATTCACCACACTTTTTTGCAGACGAAAAAGCTTTACAGCTTGGCGTAAATGCAATGACGCAATTAGTGGTTGATTATCTAAAATAATAATTATTTTCTTACCGGCGGGTGACATCACTACCCGCCCTATTTTCTTAGCTGTTCAGCATCAATAAAGTTCATTTTGCTAGGGTTAGATTACTATAAACAGGTAAGGAAGCCCCATGACATCAGAATACTTTCATTTTTTAAGCATTATCGGTGTAGCGTTTTTTGCTATTTCTGGCACCTTGCTGGGCCATGAAAAAAGTGTTGGTGGTTTTGGTGTGGTGGTTGTTGCCACAGTCACAGCTCTAGGTGGTGGCACACTTCGAGACATATTGCTTAACAAACCAGTATTTTGGATAGCTCAGCCCGATTATTTGTACGCAACTTACATAGCCATATTCGCCTCTATTTTATCTATTCGTCACTTACCCGATTTAAGTAACACCACCATGCTATTAATGGATGCCGTAGGGATGGCAATTTTCAACATTATTGGTATCGAAAAGGCACTAATTGGCGGCGCAGATATGATTGTTGCCATCACCATGGGTATGACCACGGGTATTTTTGGCGGCCTGATGCGTGATGTGATCTGCCGAGAAGTGCCTTTAGTAATGGGCGAAGAACTCTATTCCACCGCTTGCTTATCTGGCGGGTTAACTTACGCGGCTTTATTCACCCTTGAGGTGAGTTATATTTGGTGCATTCTTGGCGCATTTGCTGTGACGGTATGTTTAAGATTAGGCGCCATACACTTTGGCTGGCAACCTAATCTGTTTCGTAAAAGCAGCTTTAAACGCTCTTAGCAGGTCATATAAATACAGCCATCGAGTGGCATGTCCGCGGGGTACTGAGTTTGAATAAACCCCATTTTTTCATAAGCTGCTTTAGCAAGGGTATTGTGGCTATACACAAACAACGACAAGCTATCACACTGCAATTGCTGTTTGCCCTGCTCTCCTAGTAAATTTATCAACACTTTTGCAAGACCTTTACCACGTTCACTTGGCGCGATAACTAGCCGCCCTAAATGGCAACGACCTTCACGTAAATAGTATTGACCAAACCCTAACATCTGGCCTTCGTCATTAACCAACGCGTAGGAATTCAGCGCATCTAGGTTTAAATCGTGTTTAAAGCTTTGCGTATCAAATGGGTAATTAAAAAATGGCCCTGACCAAATACGCAGCTCAGCCTCAGTGTTAAACCAACCCATTAACTCGTTGAGTTGGTCACTCGTTACTTTAACTAGCTTCATGTTTTAACCTATCGTATAAACCTGATGCACGAGTAACAGATTTATTCATTGCCATGAGCAATATATTTTTATCGGCCACCAGCTCAAATGTGGTTTTCGCGCGGGTGATCCCCGTGTAAACCAATTGCCTGTTAATGCCCTGATTAGCCTGTTTTATTGGTGGTAAAATCATTGCGGTATAAGCAAATTCAGAACCTTGCGACTTATGAATTGTCATGGCATACACTTTATCGTGAGCAGGTAAACGTGCGGGCGAAAAGGCGCGAATATTTTCTTGTTCATCAACAAACATGGCTTTTAACTGACCTTGCTCATCATTCATTAAAATACCTATGTCGCCATTAAACAGTTTTAGCTGGTAGTCGTTTTGGCTGATCATAATTGGCATACCCACGTAATGCCTTTGATATGGCGAGATTAAACCTTGTTGAGCCAGTGCTTTTTCAATACGCTGATTAAGGCTATTTACACCATAATCTCCCTCTCTGACGGCTGCCAGCAACTGATAATGCGCAAAGGCTTTATGCACACTGGCAACACTTGCCCCTTGCTGGATAAGCTGCAAATAATCGTGATATTGCAACGCCGCTTGTTGCACAAACTGCTCTATCGGTTTACTAATTACGCTGTAATTAAGTTTAAGGTCTTTAAAGCCACCTTGATTGATCGTTTGCTCAACGTAGCCCAGTAAGCCACTGTTATTGGTATTTACAGCTTGTGCTAATTGACCAATGCCGCTACTGCCATCAAAACGATAACTTTGCTGTAAAAACGCAATACAATCGTTAAGTACAAAATGACTGCTTGCCGCGGGTATTTCGCTCTGATTATTAAAACAAACGCGATTAAGCTGCGCTGCTCTTTCAGTGCTGTAATCAGGCATTTTGCCAAGCTCTAACCCTTGGCATAGGTCGCTAAGAATACTGCCCGTATCAACCGAGGCTAATTGGTCTTTATCACCCAGTAAAATAAGTCTTGCATGGCTCGGTAATGCCTCGATTAGTTTTGCCATAAGCGACAAATCAACCATCGAGGCTTCATCAATGATCAGTACATCTAAATGCAGTGGGTTACGCTTATTATGGCGAAACTTATTGGTATGCGGAACAACGCCTAGTAAACGGTGAATCGTTTGCGCACTGTCTGGAATAAGTGGCGCGATATTATCAGGGATCATATTAAGCTTTTGCTTTGCCCCTAAAATCGACTCGGTTAAACGCGCTGCCGCTTTACCTGTCGGTGCAACCAGCTTTATTGTTAGCGGTGCACTGGCATACAGAGATTGTAAAATGGCCAGTAGCTTAGTTACCGTGGTAGTTTTACCTGTACCCGGGCCGCCAGTGATCACACTAAAGCCTTTTGTTGCAGCAATCGCACAGGCTACTTTTTGCCAGTTTAATGTTTTAATAGGATCGCTTAGGTTGGTTGTATGGTCACTGCTAGGAAAATACACCTCAAGTAATGACGTTAATTCGGCTTCATCAAGGGTGAGTTCTTTCGTTGCTAAATGATGTAAACGCGAAGCCAGTGTGGTTTCGTACTCTGCCAAGCGGGCAAAATAAAGTTTATTCGCAAACAACAGTAGTGGCTTGTCGTCCCCTACGCACTCAGCATTCATTAGTTTATTAACAGCCTCATTAAGGCCAAATTCCATAGCAAACGGGGTTAAAACCTCAGGGGCTGCAATGCTGGCATCAGCAAAGCTTTGCTGTTTAATTTCAAACGGGTTTTGCCAGTTTATATTCGCAAGCTCTAAGCAGCTGTGCTGACTTTGCTGCGCGGCCGCAAGTAATAAAATCAGGTAAAACACCTCACTGTGCGCTGCTTCGTTATTCTCTACCAGTGTTTCTGTGCCAGTCAATAGCTCTG
Source organism: Pseudoalteromonas sp. S1650 (assembly GCF_005887195.1). NCBI lineage: Bacteria > Pseudomonadati > Pseudomonadota > Gammaproteobacteria > Alteromonadales > Pseudoalteromonadaceae > Pseudoalteromonas > Pseudoalteromonas sp. S1650. Next base: position 15,301 of record NZ_PNDF01000062.1, read on the forward strand.
CGAGTTTAACATCAACTAAGCGAATACGTTTTGCCTCAAATAAATAACTCAGTAACGGCTGTGTTTTAAGTTCTGTGGCAGGCAACACTGAATCGCTTTGGGCATGTTGTGCTGTCTGTTGTGGTTCCTTATTCATTGGCTCGTTTGGCTCATGGTCATCAAAGCCGAATGTCATTTGACTCATAGCATGGCTCCTTGTGCGAATAAGCTATCAAGCTCAGTTATTTGCTGTTTTGTTAGCTGATTGAAATACACCCCTTGCCCTTCGCTCATACCACGTAAGAAGGTGTAGTACACACCGCCTAAATGCGTATCGCTATCGTAATCTTGAATACGTTGTTTTAATAAGCGGTGCAATGCCACGGTATATATCAAATACTGCAAATGATACTGGTGACTGGTCATGGCTTGCTCTAGTTGCTCATGATGGTAATCAGCCGCACTATTGCCTAAAAAGTTCGATTTATAATCAAGAATATAATACTTACCTTGCCAGCAAAATATTAAATCGATAAAGCCCTTTAGTAAGCCTTGTACCTCACTAAAATCAAGCTGCCCGGGTAAGTTAAAGTGTTTTACTAACACTTGGTTAAGCTTATCGCTTGAGAGCGATAACAGCGGTAAGTTAAATTCCATTTCGACCAAACAGGTATCGGGCTCAAGTACTGATAAACTAAGCCCTTTATCGTTTAATGGGCAATTCAGTGCAGCAAGGATCCACTGCTCGGTCATTTCCTGCCAACTATCGTCAATATGGTATTTTTCGAATAACGTTTTGATCACTTTATCAAGGGCGTGGTCATCTTGCTCGCTAGCTGGGCGCGTTAACGCATAAGGGTCAGTAAAGTCTAATTGCTCAAATATTTCATGCAAACAACTACCCGGCTTTGCCCCTTTTGGGAAGCTGTAAGGTGTTAAAGCATTGGCATTTTGGGCTAAAAACTCATCTTTTTCGTGGTCTTCATCACTGCGCCCAAGCTCAATGTGATCAGTATGCTTTTTCAGCGTTAAGCTACTAAAGCTGGTTGAGCGCCAATCACGCTGAATGTCTGCTTTAACAGTATTAACTTGATAGGCTTGCTCACTGTCTGTACCAGCAAATGTTAACTTTTCAAGCTCATCTGCTTGGCTAAATGCCTCATAGTGTATGTGCGCAGAGCCTTCACAAAATTGTTGTAACAACGCGCGCCATTCATCGCCCGATTTAATCTCTAACCCTGCAAATAATACGTGGCCAATGCTGGTACTTTGAATACCAGGGCGAGCGCTACGACCTTGGGCAATGTTATACATACCCACAGAACAAAAATGCACGGCACGTGTCAATGCCACATAAAGTAAACGTAAATCTTCAGCTAAGCGCTCTTGCTCTGCTTTTTGCATTGCGTCGTCACTTTTAGCAAGGTCATAAATCAACTTACCGTCTTTATGGTAAAGGGCTTCTTTGCTTTCGCGATAGCCACAGGCAAACGGCATGAATACAATCGGGTACTCTAAGCCTTTTGAGGCGTGCATAGTGACAATTTTCACCAAATTAGCATCGCTTTCTAGGCGTACTTGCACCGCTTCACCATCTTGTTGACTGACTTTTTGTGCAAACCAACGCAGCAATCGATGGGTGCCCTCAAGCTCAATTTGCTTTTGCTGTAATATTTCCCCTAAATGGCGGAAATCGGTGAGCCAGCGTTCAACGTTGTAACCTAAGCCTTGCCAACGTGCTGCAAGCTGATTATGGCTTAATAAACGCTCGAGCATCGCCATAGCGCCTTGTTTATGCCAAATGTGAGCAAGCTGAGCAAAAAAGTTTAAATGTTCTTGCCATGCACTTTCATTTTCGTGAAGCGCATAAATACTGTTGTAGCTTAAGCAAAACAATGGCCCTGCTAATACACCACGCAGTAATGACTCATCATACTGACCATGCAATGCCGTTAAAAAGTTCAGTAAATGATGACTAAGCTCTTGGTTAAACACACTATCACGCGATAAATACACGCTGGCAATGGCGGCTTCTGCCAGTGCGGTTTTCATCAGCTGTGCTTCGTTTCGGTCACGCACTAGCACGCAGATATCGGCGGCAGTAAGTGGTTCTCCTGCAATGGTTGCAGCGCCGGCATCAGCTTGCTTAAGTAGCTCAGTAATTTTTTTCGTATATTGTAAAGCCAACGCTTGTTGAGCTACCCCTTTGCTGGTTGGCTTATTATTCGCTTCGGCGTATTCATCAACAAAAACCGAAAATTCAAACGCACTGGGCAATTCACCGTTTATTAAAAAGGCTTTTTCTTGCTGTTTTCCTTTGGCGTTAACCTTTTGAAATGGGATTGCATCGTTATAAATAAAGCTATTAGCATTTTTAGCAAATAAGCGGTTTACGCTATCAACAACCCCTTCACTTGAGCGATAGTTGGTATCTAGGGTGTATTGCTTGTCATCTGAAACGGCTTGTTTTGCGCCAATATAAGTAAAAATATCTGCACCACGGAAACCATATATAGCCTGTTTTGGGTCGCCTATCATGGCAAGGGTGGTGTTTTTATTGCCATAAATGCGGCTAAAAATGCCATATTGGACTGGGTCGGTATCTTGGAATTCGTCAATCATGGCAACCGGAAACAAAGCCGCAATTTTTTCACTTAACGCTTGGCCTTGCTCACTTAAAAGTGCCTGATGCAAGTTGCTCAGTAAATCATCTGGAGTAATAACGCCTTGCTCTTGCTTGCGTTTAACTAATGCATTTGCCACCCATTTAGCAGCGTATTGCACTATCGCAATATTTAACCCGTTATTGATTAGGCTACTGAGAGTGGCCATTTCATCAAACCGAGCCAGCATTTCGTGACTAAGCAAACTGCCATTTTTCTTATAATTTGCAGGATCGCTTAAGTTTTCTGTGCTCCACACTTCAAACGAGTATTTACTGGTACCAAATACAAAAAACAATTCGTCATTGTTTAGGTATTCTTCAAGCGCTGCAAGGCTGTTTTTATGTGCAGGTGTTTTAGACTTGCTCAGATCAGATGCTTTTACAGCATTAATAAATTCACTCTCACGGCACGCCTTTTTAAATGCCGGTACTTTTGCCACAAAGTTATCGCGCGCTTGCCATATATCGTCAAGGTTGTACTCAGGGGTAATTGTTGCCCCTTGTTTATTGAGTAAACTCACCACCTGTGAATACAGTGATACGGGCACAGGGAAAATATCGATAATTGCTTGGGTACGCTCTTTTGATTGTGGGTAAACAAAGGCACGCCAAAAGTCATTAAGGGTTTCTTGAATAAGCTCACGCTCATCTAAAATAAACTCTAAGTTAAACGCCACCCCTGATTCAAAAGCATGTTGTTTCAGCATTCGCTGACAAAAGCCATGAATGGTGAATATAGCGGCTTCATCCATCGACTTTGCCGCAGCGTCTAGCAAATCAAATGCGGCGTGTTTATCACTCACCTCGTTAATCACTTGCTCAATCAGCTCATCTTCGGGCTTTTTACCAAGCAGTGCATCTCTGGCATTGATTATACGCGCCCGCACACGGTCTTTAATTTCTTGAGTTGCGGCCTCAGTAAATGTCACCACCAGTATTTGCTCAACACTCAGCGGCGTATTTAATGGTTCATCTTCACCGGTCGCTTTTTGTAAGCCCAACAAATACCGTAAATACAAACCTGTGATGGTGTAGGTTTTACCAGTACCGGCACTGGCTTCAATTAGGCTTTGCCCACACAGTGCCATACTCATTGGATTAAGCGTTTGCATGATCTACCTCCTGTGCTAATTCAACAATTGGCGATAACAGCAGCTCGCTCCATTTTATAAACTCGTCTTCACAGTCTTTAAGGTTTTTTATGGTTAAGCGAATGTATGGGTTTTCACCTTCACCTATGCCAATATATTGCGGCGCAAATTTATTGTTTGCTTTGGCCATGTCTTTATCTGTTTTTATATACTCGTAACCACTGACTGGGAAAAACGCCACTGGGCGAGTTAAAAGCGTTTCATACAGCGAGAACCAATCATTTAAATAGCTGCGGGCATCGTCTTCTGACAAGGGTGAAAAACTAATTTGCTTGTCTAAACCAAGAATAAGGGTTTCAACAGGCTGACCCATTATTTGCGCCACTAAATGATGTACAAAGCCACGAATTACATCTTTTGCTTTAATACTGGCGGTGCGATAAAACAGCTGTTTTTGACCAAAAATATGATTTAACCAACCTTCTAAAGTGGTATTGGCTATTTTAATATTGACTTCAACGGGTAATGCTTCATCACCTTGAATATGCGTTTTCACTTGCCCTGCAAGCGCATCAACTCGGTGCTGCATACTTTCAAACACAAGATCGCCAACATGGGCTTGAGGTAATTCACCGCGCTGCATTATTTGCGCTTTGTTAAGTGGAATTTCTTGAATGCTCGCTTCGAGAATTTCGTCAAGATAAAAGTAGCGGCGTAATGCGTCTAAACTAAATGGCTCTTCATCTTTAGCAATATCGTTAAATTGCGGTAAGCGTAAACCCAAACTTTGCTGATAAAAGCTCTCGTGCGGCTGGCAAATACTGCGAATAAACTGAGTTAACTCAACACTGCTTTCTGGCTGAACACTGAGCGCTTGCTGAGGTTCAGGGTTAACAGCTTGAGTTGGCATCCACACTGGGTTATAGCTGTGTAATTGTGTGGCTAATGGTTTGTTTGCTTTTTGCTCGTCATCAGTTTGGCTTTTATTACCTTCTTTGTTAGTGGTCAGATAATAAGCAGGGTTAAATGGCTGTAAGTGCTGATAATTAATCAATGCCTCTGGTAGTTTTAAGTGAGTGTCTTGATCAGCAAATTCAAAACTACGGGCTATGTATTCCAAAAGCTCGCTCACTAAAGTTGAGGGCATTCTTGGTTGGTTATCAAAGCAAGAACGACCAATATAACTGATGTATAAATTCTCACGGGCACTTAAAATCGCTTCTAAAAACAGGTAACGGTCATCAAGTTTGCGAGAGCGGTCGCCTTTTTGGCGTTTTGAGAAAGGCACTAAGTCAAAACCGATTGGCTGAACGGTACGCGGGTAATCTGCATCATTTAAACCTAGCATGCACACCACTTTAAATGGCACCGCACGCATTGGCATCAACGTACAAAAGTTTACTTGCCCCACTAAAAAGCGCTGCCCTACGCCTTTTTCTTGAATACCTTGTTTAACCAAGTAACTCACAATACGCTGCGAAACGGCTTGTTGGTAATCGCCATTGTCATAATGCTTAATCAATGTATCGAGCACTTTTTGCAGCACTAATAAATCCCAGCTTTGCTCACCTTCATCGCTGTACACATCGCTTAATAATTCTTTTAGAATTTCTGCCTTTTCGTTAAGTGGTGCATCAGCTTGCAGCTTGGCTTTATAACGGGCCAGTACATCAATAAATTCAATAAGTTTATTTAAGGTATTCAGTGCCATACCTTCAACTTCATCGGCACTGTAAATCCCCGAAAACGGCAATTGCTCATCACGTTGTGCAACACCTAATAACAAGCGGTTTAGGCCATGTTGCCAAGTATTTAAATCTATTGCGGGTAAGCCAAAACTGTCTTTGTGGGCTGCATCTAAGCCCCATTTAACGCCAACACGCTCAAGCCAAAAACCAATTTGCTCATATTCATGGGATTCGAGGTTAAACTTCTCGGCAATTTGTGTGACTTGCAGTAAATCAAGAATGTCAGACACACCAAAGCGTGAGTAAGGTAAATCGGCTAAACTAGCAAACGAGCTAAGTACTGGTTTTTCTTGCTCTATCGCTAAATCGGCTAACGCATAAGGAATAAAACGTCGCCCTTCGGCACCACCAAACACCGCCTCAATATACGGGCTGTATGTGCCAACATCTGGCATCATTACAATAATATCTTTTGGTGTTAGCGCTTTATTTTCATTGAATAAATTGAGTAAGTAATCATGTAGCCGTTCTACTTCACGAAGTGGCGTGTGACAATCGCTCAGCACAATGCTGGTATCGTCTGCCTGAATTGGCAACTTGCCTTCGTCATTAATAAACCATTCTTTATCAGGCGTTAATGACTCACCCTTAAAAGCTAATTGGTAAATTTCAGACTGTATTTGCGATAACAAGCTTTGATCAAACTCGTTATCGAATCCATCAAGCCATTGCGCATCTAGTTGCAGTAACTGCTCAAAATAATCTCGGCCTAATTTACCCCACGACGAGAGTAACGGGTTACCGATAAAAAAGTACTCGTGATCAGGGTTTTTCGCGCTGTCTTCAAGCGCTTGTAACTGCGGGCGTTTGGCATATTTAGCGGCAATCTTGGCTGCTGTTTTTTCATCGAGCGTGTCGCCCCAGTAATGCTCACTGGGGTTGAAGAAGAACAAAAATACCTGCGTTTTTTTCGCAATGGCCTGAAATACTTCAAGCTGGCTACTCGCAATTGCAGAAATACCAAATAAGCTAATACGCTCAGGTAATAGGTTTGCGTCCATTTTTTCAAGGGCTGCAAGCAGCTTGTCTTGCATATTGGCGCGGTGATATTGGCTTTGCCCAAGCTCTTTACTGTGTGCCACCAGCTTGCGCCAGAGATCTGGCTGCCATGGTGCAATGCCCACATCAACATCATCAAGTTCATCAATGCCCTGCTCCCAAGTGGCAATCCAATTAGGGCGATACATTAAGTATTGGTCATAAACGTCGGCAATTTTCTCGCACAAAGCAAAGGTTTTTTGGCCTTCGCTATCACCTTCTAAATAGGTTTTAAGTGGTAAATACAGCGGCTCATCAATGCAGTTTGGTAAAATTGCAAACAGCTTCCAAGCAAGGTTCGCTTTGTTATACGGAGATTCACTGGGTACATCTGGTAATAATTGTTGGTAAAGCTGCCATATAAAACTCGAAGGCAGCGGAAAATCAACCTGAGCGGCAATCCCTAAGTGTTCGCTTAAACCGATTTTTAGCCACTGCGACATACCCGGTGACTGCACGAGCACAATTTCTTTTTTAAAAGGGCTCGTTAGCGGATTAACTTTAAGAAGAGCGTGAAACCGCGCTTGCAGTGCTTCCATGCGATTTGATTGAATTATATTCAGCACTTTACACTGTCCTTGCTTGAAACTAACTAATTGACACAGTGTAAGATATTTTAATTAGATGGGATAGAGAGAAATACCCGCAAACAAGGCTTATTCCATGTTTGCGGGCATGAGCTGCGGGCATGTGTTAAAGATATGCGCAGCTGGCAATATTTACTGGTATGGGCTTATCGTCGATAACGCGAACTCAGTGTGAATTATCTCATCACCCTTAATACCTTTAAGCGCAATACGGATGGTAGGATCTGCTTTTTGCCAATCGATTGTTAAATCGCCGTAGTTAACTTCATGAGTGTAATCACCCACACGGTGTTTATTAGGGCTAACATCTTTCCACTTTTCTGTAAGCCCAGAGCTAGTCATCTCAAATAGCGGGTAATCTAGGTTTTGTTGATATTTAGACAGCTCCCCCCAGTGGGTATCGCCACTGACAATAATCACACCGTTTACTTTATGTTTTTTAATAAGCGCAAATAAGCGCTCACGATCAGCCGGATAATTAGCCCATGACTCCCAACCAGTAAAATCAGCTAATAGCTGCAAGCTTGAGGCAATGATTTTTATCTTTTCATCTGACTTGAGCTCTTGTTCAAGCCATTGCCATTGGCTTTCGCCAAGCATAGAGGCGTTTTTATCAGTTGTTGGGCTATAAGGCCCTTGTTTTGCAGGTTTTCGTTCAAGTTGATAGGTCATCGCCGATACGTGATTCAACGGTGCGCGATTAAAACGCAGATCAGGCATGATCACCTTTACTGTTTGTTCACCCTCACCGTACGTGTAAGAAGTGTAAATACCATCTTCACGAGTTCTGCGAGCAGAGTCTGCAGGCTCTTGCCAAAAGTCGAGCATGATTTTTCGTGATTGCTGTTTTTTCGGGTATTCGCTGCCAGCGTCATTTTCGCCATAATCATGGTCATCCCACATGGCAATGATTGGCGTATTCGCACGTAATGTTTTAAAGCCCGGCTTTTGCCCTAAACGTTGATATTTATCGGCAAGTACCGACATATCTTCGGTATCTCCATAAATGTTATCGCCAAGGAACATAAATAAATCGGCTTGCTCTTTGTTGATGGCATCAAAAATGGGAATAGCTTTGTCTTGATGACCACATGAGCCAAACAAAATTTTACTCGGTGCGGCAATCGCACTCGCACAACTAACCAGCATTAATCCAGATAAGGCGCTTCTAAAAAACTAAAAGTTAAACTCATTTTAAAATCTCCTTAATCGGCGCTGCCATCTTTGGGTTAACTTGCTGACTGTTGATACCTAAAACGCTCAACACGGTTGCAGCCACTTGCGCTTGTTTAAGCTCATTTTTGGGCTTTATTAAGCCTGTTGCTTTTATATCTGGGCCAATGGCCGCTAACCAAATATGCTCAGAGCCAACAATGCCGTTTGGAAAACGTTGCTTACCTTGCTCTGAACGTGCCAAAGCACGCTTCGAGCTATGATGCTGCCAATCATCTGCATGACTGCCACGGCCATGATCGGTGGTAATGATCATTGTGGTGTTGTCTTTATAGCCCGGTGTTTGTTGAATTGTTTGCCAAAGGTCACGAATAAACGCATCACTTTGTTTAGCCGATTTTAAATAGGCATCGTATTTACCGTTATGAGCAAAGTCATCGGTTTCACCCAAGCTAATAACTAGCAAACGCGGCTGTTTATTTAATATATATTGTTTGGCAAATCGGTAGGTAAAGCTGTCGAGGCGAACATTGTGCCAAGGGCTTGGGATCTCACTTTGCATTTGGTTTAGTAAACTCACTTCCTCTGAGTTCACTGCATCAAAAGTTTCAAAGCCAGCATTAACATAAACCCCACTGCGCTCACGATTTACAATATAGGGAAACACATCCCAGCTACCAAAAAGCGCGGTTTTACCTTTAAATTCTGGCTGAGAATTTAAACTCTCTAAAATGGTTTTATTGGGGTTAGGCACTTTATCGTTACTATCGATATTTTCGTCTACTACGCCGGTTAAAATTTCACTGTAACCTGGGTATGAGAAATACCACGGGTTGCTTACCGACATCAATGAGCCTTGAGTTCTATCGCCAATCAAAACGCCTTGCTTTGCCAATGTTTCGCTAAAAAATGGCATTAACGCTTGAGTACGCTGTGCTTGATCATCTCGCCAAAAAAGCGCCTTTAGTTCATCTGTATCTGCAACAAAATCAGTGTTATCAATAAGGTTCTCATCTGCCCCTGAGAACACTTCTTGCCAGCGAAGCCCATCAAGAGTAACAAGCACAACATTGTCGGCAGCTTTACAGCTTATGCTTAAAAGTGATGCAGCCACCACCGCCGTGGCTAAAATTATTTTTTTCATATCTCACCTGCAAAAAAGCCCATCAAAGATGGGCTGTTTAAACGTTAGCTTATTGCTTAAAACTGCGCTGTAAGTGTTAGAGCAGCTGTACGTGGTGCACCAATAAAGTAGGTTGAACCATTACCAGTACCACCTGCTAGATAAGATTTATCAAACAAGTTATTCACCACAAATGCAAGGTCGAGTGATTTAAACACACCAGAATCAAGACTGGTGTTATAACCAATGTTTAAATCAACCAAGGTGTAACCATCAACCTCGTTACGCGAACGGGTTTGCTCATCAGTCCATGCACCTAAACGCTCACCTGTGTATTTAGCCGATAAACCAAAGCGGAAATCACCACTGTAGTAGTCTGCCGATACCACAAATAAATCTTGTGCTGAGTCAATCACTTCATCACCCGCTTTAAAGCTGGCTGATGCATTCTCAAGTAGCTCACCATCGCTGTTGTAAGCACTTGGATCGTTCGATTGATACTCAGAGTTATTGTAGGTATACGATGTGTAAAGGTTCCATTTGTCAGTCAGCATATAGCTTGCTGAAAGCTCAACACCCGTTGACTCAATACCACCAACGTTGATGTAAGAACCGTTCGTGCCAATAGTGTAATCAATTCCATCTGTATCACTGCCCGGAGCAATAAAGGTAATGCGGTTATCAAATTCGATGCTGTAAGCTGTTGCCGTTAAGCTTAAGCGGTCATCACTGTAGCGCACACCTAGGTCGATGTTTTCAGCTGTTTCAGGTTCAATTTCGGTCAGTGTTGATGAATCACGTTCAAGTACACCATCTTTAATTGCCGCAAAGTTTTCGCTGTAGCTGGTGAATAACTCTGTGCTTGCAGATAGCTGATACAGCACACCACCGCTGAAGAGCACGTCTGAATCACTGTCGATTTTATCTGAGTATTCATCTTCAAAATGGTTATAACGCTGCAGCTCAACAAGATACTGTTTAGCACCTAAATTAAGCGTGAAGTTGCCTAAACTGATTGAATCTTGTACGTACCATTTGAATGTATCTGTTTCAAAGGTGTTCTTGTACTGTGTCCAATACGGCGTATGGTCAAAGTGATGATAGACACGGGCGTCAATAACTTTATGCCAGTCACGTGACTCATCACGGTCTGTTTGTTCAAACCAAAAGCCTGCTTCAATATCATGATTGCCAAGGGTTACCTGGTATTCACCGGTCATACCTAAGCGGTCTTTTTTATAGTGAGTATGACGATACGACATAACTGGAATAGCATCATCTGGGTAACAGGCAGGATTTAAGCCAGGGCCAGATGACCATGGCCATTCTAAACTTGCCGTACAACCTGCAGCTGGTGCAAGTGGGTTGCCTTCGCTATCTGTAAAGCCATAGCTGCCAGCATTTTCGCCGCCAATCGTTGTTGGATTGCCATCGCCATCAACCGGTGACGTTAAATAAGGCGGGATCCAATCGCCACGACCTGAATTTTTATGATAGTAAGGCGACAAGCTTAAGTTTGAAGTGGCACTTAACGCGTAATCAAACTTTACATACGCAAGGGTATTTTCACGCAGTGTACCCCAGCCCTCAGCAAACATTTGATCAAAATGCGGTACGCCAGTCCAATTCCAAGTTAAACGATCCCAATCAGGGTTTTGTTCAAACTCACTAATGCTGATGCTGTTATAGTTAATTTCATGAACATCATCATACGAAACACGACCCGTTACGGTTAGGTCGCTAAAGTCTGATACAAACTTCGCTTCGATATGCTGGTTGTCTTTACCACCATTGCTACCATCTCCAACCCAACGGCTGGTGTCTGTTTGCGAATAGCTGATATAGGCTTGCGTGTTATCAAACACAGTGCCAGTTTCGTGCTTAACAAAGTAACGGCTAGCGTTATGATCGCCCGTTGTGTAAGCAAACGTAGTGCTTTGCTCAGTGCTCGGTTGTGCACTCACAAAATTAAAAGTACCACCTAATGCTTCGAGTGATGCAGAAGCAATATCAGACGTACCTTGCCCTACTTCAACTGTTGCTAAGTTTTCGCTGTCTAAGTAACGGTTTGCTTTTGCACCGCCACCATAGTTAGAACCGCCATTAGGAATACCATCAATCGTCATACCTAATTGCTGTTGATTACCATCAATACTAAAGCCACGCATAGTGATGGTGGTTGACCAATCGTCACCACCGAATGCATCACCTTCGTTGATGCTAATACCCGGTAGGTTATCAATCACGGCTAACACACTTGATACTGAACTTTGTTGCTCAAGCATCGCAGGTTCAATAACGTTATTTGCATAACTGGTTGGCTTTGCAACAACGGTAATTTCTTCAATTTCGTTATTCGTGTTTGCATGTGCCGATGTTGCTAAAAGCGTTGCGACTACAAGGCTTAGCTTTGTTTTTTTTGCTACTGTGCTCATTGTTTTTCCAAGGTTACGTATTTAAAAGCGGGCACAGTATGCAGAGCGCGTATTACATTTAGGGTCAAAATATTTGACACAACAATTAAACAATTAATGCATTTTCATGGCAGATTTAAGACTTAACTGTTTAATAAATAAGAAAGTATTAGAAGAAATGCCCAGTTAAATTAACTGAGCGCTTATTGGTTGGACAATATTATTAGGTTTGCTTAAATCAGTTCAGCCAGCATTTCGTCGCTGTATGGTGTTAAGGTTTCACCATTTTTAACTTTACTGATGTAATCTGGGTTCGCAATGAATGGACGACCAATCGCAATTAAATCAAATTGGTTGTTATCGATAGCTTGATTAGCCGACTCAAAGCTATAGCTACCTACCCCTACTAACGTACCTTTGTACGCTCCGCGCATATATTCAGACGCTGACTTATCACCTAAACTTGCAAAGCGCATGCTGTCATCAAAAATACCAACATGTAAGTAGGCAAGGTTACGTGTTTCAAGGGCTGGTAATAGATAATCGAATACTGCTTTATCACCATCGCTTTCAGTCATATTAAAATACGCACCTGGCGATAAGCGTAATGCAGTTTTATCTGCACCAATTGCCGCCACGACAGCATCAACGACTTCAAGAGCAAAACGCGACATGTTTTCTGGTGTTTGACCGTATTGGTCTTCACGTTGGTTGGCAGCAAAGTGTAGGAATTGATCGATTAAATAACCATTTGCACCATGAATTTCAACCCCGTCAAAACCCGCTTCAATTGCGTTTTCGGCGGCTTTTGCGTAGTCAGCAATTAAACCTTGAATGTCTTCAATGGTTGCCGCTTTTGGAGTAACGTAAGTTAACTCACGCATTCTCGGTACCGAACCTTCAACACCAATGGCTGATGGTGCCAGTACATCACCACCAAAAAAGTGAGGGTGAGCAACACGACCTACGTGCCAAAGCTGAGCAAACATTTTGCCGCCTTTTTCGTGCACAGCATCTGTGACTTTCTTCCAACCTTGAATTTGTTCGCTAGTAAATAGACCCGGTGTATTTGGATAACCTTGTGAATCTGGGCGAATAATCGTTGCTTCGCTAATAATTAAGCCCGCATCAGCACGGCGCGCATAATAGTCAACCATTGCTTGGGTAGGTACGAGATTATCGTCGCTCATACAGCGTGTAAGGGGTGCCATTAGTACACGGTTTTGCAACTCAATGCTGTCATTTAGTTTAAACGGAGAAAGTAAATCGGTTGTCATGGTTTTATCCTTATCTTGAACATACATTCAAGATAAGGGCGAAACAAACATACTTCAAGGTTTATTTTGAATAATCGTTCAAGATTACGTAAACTTCGTTTATAAACCGTGAGGAGCTTTAATGAGAACTGCTGAATTTGATACTGAATTTGTACTACGCCAAGCCATGCATGCTTTTATGAAATATGGCTATGCGAAGACCAGTATGCAAAAATTAAAAGAAGTGACTCACCTTCACCCGGGTTCTATTTACGCGGCTTATGGCAACAAAAAAGGCTTGTTTTTAGCCGCCACCGAGCAATATCAAAAAGACAGAAACCAACAATTTACAGCCCTTTTTAATGACCAACAATCAATTTTATCAACTCTTAAACATTACTTAACTGTGATTGTTGATGAGTGTATTGAAGGTGAAGTAGCTAAAGTATGCTTACTTACGAAGAGTATTTCTGAGGTTGAAGGCAATGACCCACAAATTTGCACTGTGCTGCGTAGCAACCTTAATGCATACGAGCATGCCCTCGCTGAGCAACTTCAAAAAGCCCTAGATAACAACGAATTTGTAAGTAGCAAGTCAGCGCAACAACTTGCACGCTTTTTAGTCATGGGCATATACGGTATTCGTACCTATGCGCTGACAAATCAAGACCCTAAATCTCTGCAACAACTTGCTGACGATCTATTCGCTGCATTAGTAAATTAATTTAGCTAATAACTTTACTTGTCATATTAATTTATCACCTTATGATTAAGGTGTAGCTGTGTATAACTAAAAGAGTGAGCCTGTCATGAATAATGCAACTGCTAAACGTGTTGAAACTGAATTTGATACTGTACTCGCCTTAGGCGCAAAGAAACGACTCGCTTATATGTTTGAAACGGTACAAGAGTTTAAACAAGTGTGGATCCTCAATGATGAACATGGCTGCGTCATGCTCTCAAACGAAGACGACGACTGCGTGCCTGTATGGCCTAGCCGCGAATTTGCCCAAAGCTGGGCAACCGGTGAATGGCAAGACTGCACACCAAAAGCTATCCCTGTAAAAGACTGGTTAAGCCGCTGGACACCGGGCCTTGAACAAGATGACTTACTTATTGCAGTATTCCCCACTGACCAAGACGACGGCACCATTTTATTCCCCGATGAGTTTGACTCACAATTGAGAATACCAAAAAGACGATTTTAAATACTAGGGAGCCTTGAGCTCCCTTTTTTATGCGATTTGTTGTAACCGCAGTGCTGAAATATCTTTTATCGGTGACTTACCAAAAAAGCGTGTGTACTCGCGGCTAAACTGCGATGGACTTTCGTAGCCCACTTTTAAAGCTGCAGAGCCTACATCTATTCGCTCATTTAGCATTAATTGTCTTGCCGCTTGTAGCCGTAAATTTTTTACGTATTGCAACGGGCTCATCTTTACTACATCACGAAAATGCAGCCTGAATGTCGACGGGCTCATGTGTGCATCACGGGCTAAATCATCAATTGAAAATTGACTGTTAAAGTTTTCTTTTAACCAACACAAGGTCTTAGCGATTTTTTGATGGGCTGAGCCAGACATCACAATTTGCCTTAAATAAGGGCTATGCGGGCTATTTAACAAACGCAATATAATTTCTTTTTTAATAAGTGGCGCAAGATTCGCTTTTAATTGAGGTTCATTGTCGAGTTGAATCAGCCTAAGTAAAGCATCAAGCAAACCATTATCACTATCAACCACCGACATAGCTTGGTGCTTAGGGAACTTGTCTTGCCCGGCAAAATCCATTTCAGCAACAATATGGCTGATTTCATGAGCATCTAAGCGTAAGTAAAGACCGTAAAATGGCTGCTCTTTACTGGCACGAGTAATATGCGAGGCAACAGGCACATCGACTGAGGTCACCAGCGATTGGCCGTCAGTGTAATCATAACTATGTTCACCCAACACAACTCGCTTTGCACCTTGCAAGCTAATACCCAGCCCTAACTCATACACGCAGGCCATCGGTAATGAAACTTCGCTTCGTCTGAACACTAATAACTCTGGAATTGCTGTTTCAAAGTTACCGTCTACAATCGCTATTGCTTTCACTGCTTCTATTAATGCCTGACGCATTTAAATTACCTCTAATAAACACTCAATTAAGTGTATCACTGTAATTTGAGGTTAGGACCATTTAAGGTAACAGTTCGTTACTTTAGGCAAAAATTAAATCATTTATGGCAAGCAGCAACTGCCATTATCGACCATAATGTATTTTCAATTTTTCGATTGCATGCTCTATGTAATCAGCCAACGCTACAAAACCTCAATATATTCAGTACCTAAAATCAAAAGAGAAATTATGAGCCATAACAACACGGATTTATTTGTGTTTGTCGCGATCGCTGCTTTGGTCACCGTTCATGACAAGCCTTTGTTAAAACGAGCATGTCAGCACGCATTGAATGATGGCGTTTCAATGCAAGAGTTGTGTGATATTTTACCGCATATCAGTGTGTATTCTGGGGTGCCAAAAGCATTGCTGGCGCTAGAGATTTTAAAGTCACTTGATGATATTCAAGGTTCAAATGCGTTGCTTATCAAACGCACAGAGCAACAGCTAAAAACCGCACTCACATTTGGCCAACTACCTTTTGGCATAGAACAGCAAAACAACAGAGTTTTTGAGCTTGCCTCTTTAGGCGCTTTATTTGCATTAGACGATGCCAACAGCTTAGTTAGCGAGCAACTTAAACGCTGTGTACTGCTTGGTTATAGCCGTGAACAACTTGAATTATTAGTGATAGAACTTGCCAGAAAGGTCAGTAGCCACATAGCGATGCGCGCTAAATGTAACCTTGAAAAACACTTTGCAATGGTGGGGTAAATTTAAGAAATGGCGGTGACGGAGAGATTCGAACTCTCGATACGTTGCCGTATACACACTTTCCAGGCGTGCTCCTTCAGCCACTCGGACACGTCACCTAAGGCGCTGCTTAGAGTTTAGCAGCGGCGTTATAGTATGAAAACAACCCTACAGACGCAAGGGCTTTTTAAAATTGTGCTGCTAAGTGAGTAGTAATCAAACAAAAAAGGCAAGGTAAACACCTTGCCTTTTGTATAGACGATTCGTTCTTAGCGTTGAAGCGTTGCTGAAAAATCTAACATACGGTTAAGCGACTTTAATGCGCCTTCGCGTAAGTCCATATCAACAAACACTTCTTTACCTTCTGGGTCTGTCAGTGCTTCTTCAATCGCTTTTAAGCCATTCATCGCCATCCACGGGCAATGCGCACAGCTTTTACATGTTGCGCCTTCACCCGCTGTTGGGGCTTCAAAGAATTCTTTCTCTGGGCATAACTGCTGCATTTTGTAGAAAATGCCTCGGTCAGTCGCAACGATGAACTTTTTGTTGTCCATGGTTTGCGCTGCTTTGATTAGTTGGCTTGTTGAACCAACCGCATCAGCTAAGGCTACTATCTCCGCCGGAGACTCTGGGTGAACCAATACAGCCGCATCTGGGTGTAAGGCTTTCATATCCTTAAGTGCTTTGGTTTTAAACTCATCATGAACGATACAGGCGCCATTCCACATGATCATGTCTGCACCTGTGTTCTTTTGAATGTAAGAACCTAAGTGTTTATCTGGACCCCAAATGATTTTTTCGCCTTGCTCATCAAGGTGCTCAACGATTTCTAGGGCACATGAAGAAGTAACAATCCAATCTGCACGCGCTTTAACAGCGGTTGATGTATTTGCATACACTACTACCTTGCGATCAGGGTGCTGATCACAAAACGCTGAGAACTCTTCAATTGGGCAACCTACGTCTAATGAACACGTTGCAGCAAGCGTTGGCATAACAACTGTTTTATTTGGCGTTAGGATTTTTGCTGTTTCGCCCATAAAGCGAACACCGGCTACCACAATTACATCTGCGTCGTGCTTAGCGCCAAAACGCGCCATTTCTAGCGAGTCAGCAACACAACCGCCTGTTTCTTCAGCTAGTGCTTGAATTTCAGGATCAGTGTAATAATGGGCAACAAGAACCGCGTTCTTGTCTTTTAATAATTGTTTGATACGTGCCTTATACTCAGCTTGCTCGTCTTTTGATAACGGAGCTGGCTTTGGAGGGAAGATATAATCTTCAGGCATAATTTGTTCAGCTAGACTCATTTCTCGACCACTTAGTCCACAGTGCATTCATGGCGCGAATTATACGAGAATCTTAAGCTAATGAACAGTATTGCTGTGAGCTGTTAAGATAAATAAAGGATAACTTAGAAAGAAAAGATAAATCAGGAATGGTGGGTCATGATGGAC
>NZ_PNDF01000063.1:0-22604 GCF_005887195.1 Pseudoalteromonas sp. S1650
GTCAAAGCCAGTGATCGTTTCCAAAACTTGTTTAGCCGTTTTGCATTCCACTTCCTGAGTGATACTGCATTCCCATTTTCCGTGACGATATTGAACAGTGACGGTCTTAATTTTGCTCACGAGCTCACGATGCAGAACGATTGGCACTTTACCGACTTTTGGGATGCTTATAGCGCCATTTTCGATTCGAATGCAATTGGAATTATTGACGGCTCGAAACGAGTCGTTGTGAAGTTTTTTCTTTTTGTATGTGACTTTATGCTTTGGAAAGCGCTGCAAACGAACCTTTGAAAAAGCATTCTTAACAGCCGTTTCTAAATCGCGAGCAACCTGCTGAGCAGCAGCAGAATCAAACGCTTTAATCCAGCTAAATTCCTCGAATGGCTTAATTTCCTTGAGGAGAGAAGCCATATCTTTGTAAAATAGGAATGTTTTATCGTATTCATATCGACGCATATTTTCAGACAACAACAGATTCCAAATGCCACGCGCTGTCGCACCAAACTCAATAAGCTTAGCTTCTTGCTCTGGGGTAGGATTTAGCCTGTAGTTGTATCTGAGCGTCTTTTTCATATACTGTATAGACTACTGTATAAGGTCGAGTTGTCAAGTTGGAATATTAAACTAAATCTCACTGAAAATATTTAATTGCACTTCATTGGATTCTGGTAGTTAAGTACAGAAAACCTTTACTAAACGGAAATCTGGGTGAGTTTGTTAAGAAAACGGTTTTCGATGTTTCTCTATCTTCTGACTTCAGGATCGAAGAGATTGAAATAGATAAAGATCACATTCATATGCTGATTACAATCGGCACTCGATATTCTGTAGGCCAGTACGCAAGGAGGATCAAACAAGCGACAACTACTAAAATCTGGAAATCATTTCCTTACCTCAAAAACCAATTTTAGAAAGAGAAAACATTTTGGTCGGATGGATACTTTGTGTGTTCTGTAGGAAATACTAGTGCAGAGATAATACAAAAATATATTCAAGAGCAGGGGTGACACAGACTCATCCCCGCGACATCACTTCGCTCTGATCACGGGGTTTTCTCGGTGAATTTTCGATAAAAACGCATATCCTGTACCACCCGCACAAATTACTGATACATTAAATGGTTTAGAAATCCACTCTGATGGAATTGAAAACGTGTTCATTTTTTCCCCCTTTAATGTGACCGGACATACAATGTGAATTATTCACTATTAATTTGAATGTGAAATATTCACAAGGCCGAGCTTAAAAACTCTCCCAAACGCATAAATCGATTTAACTCTCGCATTCTTACTTTTGCATTGCTTAGGCTCTTTGTGTTGGCTTTAGCGTTCCAAAATGCGAGCAAATTTTGCGTTGTTACAACTTCCTTTGCGTTAAGGGTCTTTTCGAGGTTAACGTGAGTGAAGTTTGAGGCCAGTACAGTTTTCTCAACATCATTCATGCCTTCATTCAGTAATTGATGTGTTCTTTTTGGGTAAAGTTGCATTTCCTTGGCAAACAACTCCATTCGAATAAATATTCATCAGTGGCGCATGATACAAATGCGTATTTTCATTAGGTCGTTGATTACTTGGCAAAGCAAACACAATTAACCCATTTGGTTCTCCTTGTTTATCTTTTTCCAAACAAAAAAAGGGTAGGGTAGATAATTGAAGAGTTCGTCTTGGCGTTATAACTTCCATACCAAAAAATACCTTTATAAGAAAGTTTGTACCATATACTGTTCCTCCAGTTGAGCAATAGAAGTGGCTCTCATCAAAGAAAAAGCCCAAAGTACCATCAGGCTGTGCTTGTAGAAGCATTTCAGCAAGCTTAAATGGCAAGATACCATTCAAATCATCTACAGAATTTTCTAACTGAATAATATCCTTAGCCAATCTATGACCATCACTAGTGTATAACTTCATCTGATGAAAATTTATAGAAAAGTTAATATGATTTAGGAACGGCCTTACATCGTTATTCGCCTTGGCATAAAAAATACCAGAAATAGCAGACTTAAATGATTCTGCATCACAAGAAAATTGAAAGCCATTAGGAATTACAATTTTGGGAATAGGGTAGCTATCGCATGACATTGTAGCTATTGAAGCTCTTGAACGACCATGTTTAACAATTACTTTATCTTCATCGAATTGAAATTTTAGTGGCTTACTTTCATCGGTAAAGCTACTTATAAAAGTATTAAGTTTTTTGGCTTTGATACAAATCTCATAATCTTCAAACGCATCAATTGGTGAAGATTGCCTAACAATAGATTGAGTGTCCGTTCCTAGCACTTCTGCTATGCCGCCAATTAATGAGACGTGGATATAATCCAACGCAGATATGTTGCATTTTGAGCCATTTGCTACACCACAAGCATCCACAAACAGATTTTTTGCGGTAGAGAGTGAGATTGAAAAATTCATGAATATGCCTTCTATTGTTTATTTAACAACAGAATGACAGCTAAATTACATCGTGCATTTTGCAAAGAACTAATTAGCTAAAGGTATTGAGCTTAGTTCTTTTTAAATACCAAATATCATTTTTAATTTGATTTGTTGAGAGCTAAGAATAAATATTAAGGATAATGATGGTTAAATATATAGGTTAGATCTTTAGGTTAGCGCTGTGGATTGTGTTATTAACTTATTGATTTTTATAGCTAATAAAAAATAAATGAGATCGCAATTACACGTTATTTAGATCGCAATTACACCTTACTCAGATCGCAGCTACACGTTATTGGTACTCATATTGATATTATTATCAACAGGTTATAAAGGGTTGCCTGTAAAATATCCACAACGACATTGCTCAAGATCGCATTTACACTTTATTTTATTCACAACCACAGTTTGATTTTCATTCGAAATGATTGAAAATAGGCCAAATTACTGTACCAGATCGCAATTGCACGCTTCTCAGATCGCAATTACACCTTTTTTTAGGGGGTTATTCACAGCCCTGCTGAATCCATACTACAGAAGTTTAGTGAATTTTCATTTGAAAAAAGTTTTTTTTCGCCCGTTACCTTTGTTTGCGTGTGGTACAATTCTGTAAACCACTGAAATGTATGTGTTTTATTTTTCAGATCGGTTTTACACTTTATTTTTTAATTTCTCTGTCCTTTTTAGAGCAAATTCTTCCGATTTATTTTTGACCAATAGTTTTAAGTTCACATCGGGTACACAGAAGTAAGTTGATGAAATAATAAACTGAAAATAAATCTCAGACCCTAATTACACGTTATTCAGTAGTTATGTAGCTTCTCAGATCGCATTTACACTTTATTTTATGAGCTAAATTTTTGTGTCAGATCGCATTTACACGTTATTTTTCGGCCTCAATTTTCATCCCAGATCGCAGTTACACGTTATTCTATGGCCTCAAATTTCATCCCAGATCGCATTTACACGTTATTTTTCGGCCTCAATTTTCATCCCAGATCGTATTTACACGTTATTTTTGAACTAAATCTTCACCTCAGATCGCATTTACACGTTAATCAAATAGATAGGTTTTGAACTCAGATCGCAGTTACACGTTATTCATACTGTTACTCAATCTACCAGATCGCAATTACACGTTATTTTTAATAGGCTTAATAGGTAGTCAGATCACAGTTGCACTCTATTATCTTAATGATTATAAAGAGTTTTTTAATAATGGTGCATTTTACTGTGTTATTTATATAGCGATTTGATATATTTGAAATTCAAGTATGCGGGAATTTCGGTATGAGCAAAAACAAACTTACAATAAATAATTTGCCAGAGACTATCAGCACTAAAGGGCTAGTAGTTCAGGAAGCCGCTGAGGTTGAGCAGCTCAAACTCTTTACTGATGTGCATTTTGAAGGTTTGAAATCAAATTCGTTATCAAATACCTTTCCTTTATATGATTTATGGTCTCGTTTTGTAAGAGTTAAAACTACCATATACCCAATTAGACAAGCACCAGAAAGGCTCGTTAATTCTCGTTCTATTTCTGATAAGTTGGATGGTGTTGAATACACCGGTGAATTACAAATTTCACCAGCTGTAATCAAAGGTAAAGAAACTGACTATGTTGCTTGGCCATCTGACCGCGAAGAAAAGGTAGAAAGGGCGCTTATATCACTTGCAACTAAAGGCAATATTTCTAAGATTAATAACGCAAGCGGCACTCGTTACGCAATTCATTTTAAAATGAATGAACTAAATGCAGAGCTTAAGTCAGTTAATCAATCATTATCTTATCCAGATTTAAAGGAAGCGCTACTAATCCTGTCAGGGAGTCAACTGTCTTTTAACTACAGCACCAGCTCAAATGGTGAAGTAGAAACAAATGAAGCAAAAATGCCTTATCTGGGGTCAATTCATTTTTCTGGTAAAAAAGGGCCAAGCACTCAGAGATGCATTGTATTTCTTAATGAGTACATGGCTCAGCAAATTGAAACTGTATCTTATAAAGGATATTACTTTAACCAGGCGCAACAATTTAAGAGAACCTTATCTAGCTGGCTTACAACCAGACTTTATACACTATTTAGATACGCAAGCCCCGAAAAAACGTATCACTTCATGCTTGTAAGAATAATGATTAAATTTGGTTCAATTGAGTCAGAAGATATAACTGAAAACCGCTTAATCGCTATTCGCAGAAATATGACTTCAACAATGAAAGACCTTATTAATGCTGGCATTTTAGAGAAGTATGATATAGCTGCTGTAAAAGACGATGAAGGTAAGGTTACCGATTACAAGTACACGTTATACCCAACAGAAGGATTTTGCGATGAAATTGTATCGCTCAATAAACACGCTAAGAAAATTAGAATTAAAAGCAATACGACAGAAGAAGTTGTTGAAACTCTGTTGATCGAGCAATAAAAAATGAAGAGGTGCTGCATTTTTCAAGCACATAAAAACTTGTTCTTTATCTAAACTCACCGAGAAAACTCCGTGATCAGAACAAAGTAATGTCGCGGGGATGAATAGGTGTCACCCCTGCTGTTGGATATATTTTCGTATAGTCTCTGCGCTTGCATTCCCTACAGAACACACAAAGTACCCATCAGACCAAAATGTTTTCTCTTTCCAAAATTGGTTTTTCAGATAAGGAAATGATTCCAGATTTTAGCGGTTGTGGCTTGCTTAATCCTCCTTGCGTGCTGGCCTACTGAATATCGAGTGCCGATTGTAATCAGCATATGAATGTGATCTTTGTCTATCTCAACCTCTTCGATCCTAAAGTCAGATGATAGAGAAACATCGAAAACCGTTTTCTTTACAAACTCACCCAGCCCTTCCGTTTAGCAGAGGTTTTCTGTACTTAACCACCAAAATTAGATGAAGCGCAATTAGATATTTGCAGTGAGATTTAGTTTCATATTCCATCTTGACAACTTGGCCTTATACAGTAGTCTATACAGTATATGAAAAAGACGCTCAGATACAACTACAGGCTAAACCCTACGCCAGAACAAGAAGTTAAGCTCATTGAGTTTGGTGCGATAGCGCGTGGCATTTGGAATCTGTTGTTGTCTGAAAATATGCGTCGATATGAATACGATAAAACATTCCTGTTTTACAAAGATATGGCTTCTCTCCTCAAGGAAATTAAGCCATTCGAGGAATTTAGCTGGATTAAAGCGTTTGATTCTGCTGCTGCTCAGCAGGTTGCTCGCGACTTGGAAACAGCGATGAAGAATGCATTTTCTAAAGGTCGTTTGCAGCATTTTCCAAAGCACAAAGTTTCCTACAAAAGGAAGCGGCTTCACAATGATAGCTTCCGAGCGGTCAATAATTCCAACTGTATTCGAATTGAAAATGACGCTATAAGCATCCCAAAGGTCGGCAAAGTGCCAATCGTTTTGCATCGTGGGCTTGCGAGCAAAATTAAGACCGTAACTATTCAATATCGTCACGGAAAGTGGGGATGCAGCATCACACAGGAAGTAGAGTGTAAAACGGCTAAACAGGTTTTGGAAAAGATCACTGGTTTTGATATCAACTCAAAGCAAACGGTTGTTGGTTCGAACGGATTTGTGGCCGATAATCCGAAGTTTTTAAAACAGTCAAAAGAGAAGCTAAATCAATTGCAACGCCAGCTTGCGCGTCGAACCAAAGGCTCAAATCGTTGGCACAAAACTAAACAACGCATCAATAAGCTACACGGTAAAATCTCAAGGCAAAGGCTCGACTTTGCGCACAAAATTTCACGACAGATAATCAATGAAACTGATATAGCGTGTTTTGAAGATTTAAACGTAAAAGCGATGCAAAAGTTCAATGGCAGCATGGTTGCGGATAACGTAATGGGGCTGATAACTCAGCTTTCAAAATACAAAGCTGAGTTAGAGGGTAAGTTGTATCACGAAATTGGTCGATTTGAGAAGTCCACTGGGATCTGCTCAGAGTGCGGCCAAAACCATGTTTTAACATTGAACGATAGGTATTTCACTTGTGTAGCTTGCGGAACGTATCAAAACCGTGATCTATCGTCGGCTAAGAGCATAGAAAAGACAGGTGAATTAGATTTAATTGCGGCTGGCATCGTCGCAAGGGTAGCACCCGTATCTCAGGAGAAACAATCCGTTAAAACGAAAGTCTTCGAATTATCGAAGTTGGATTTTGGATCTGAGAAAAAAGAAGCAGCCTAGCCGTTAAGCTAGACTGTAGAAGCCCAGTGATCAGAGCGAAGCGATGTCGCTGGGTAGTTCACCGCCAACTAGAATATAAAAGTGCTCTCTGACGACTACTTTACCGATCTTCTCCCACTTGAGATAGGTAACCCCCGAATTTGATTTACGCTCAAAACCTACTTCTGAGAATACAAACAGACATTCACCTTCTTTAACTTTTTTTAGATAAAAAACAAAAAACCAAATAGGATATGCTAGAACTTTAAAATACCAAGCGCGTACAAATTTTTCGCCGAACTCAAAGCTACAGACATCGGTTAAAAAGTTAAAATATTCTATTAGCCTGTATTGGATAGTTATCGTATACATGAGTGAAGCTCTAATTTCAGTATTTACTCGACAATTTGTTAGTGTTTCATTACGACTAATGAGCTGAGGCTATATATTTTCATCAAGCAAATTTAATTTGACTGCCAGTCGTAATTGAAAATTTGTGCGTGTCACTCAGTTTTATCATATAACAACTAAACCTAGTGTTTGCTTTTTAAGCAAATATTGTTTTTTAATATCATTGCAAGTCCTAAAAATTAAGTTGTAGAACTATTATTTTAGAGCTCCTGCTATTCAAATCATTGGATATTCAACGAATCAGTCGATGAAACGAATTTTTCTTCTAATTCAATTCTTTTTCAGCCTTTATTGTTTAGCTAAGTTGGTAAGTTAACTCTGAGTAATTCCAACAAGGTCTAATAATGAGTTATTTAAAGGCAGCGGCTTTAACTACTTTGATGTTTTCATTTAGCGCTATTGCTATCACAACTATCAAAGGAACGATGAATGTCTACAAACCAGAATTTGTCATCGAGAACAAATCAGGCACACTTATTTCAAACGTAAGAAACTTCAAGCTTGAGGCTCGCCAAACTGTTATAGACGATTACTGTACTGTCACTACAGATAACAATTTAGCATTACAAGGGGGAACCTTAAGCGCTGGATATTGTTTATTTGAATGGAATAACACGGCCGGTTATTCAATTGATGGATTTAAAGTTGAAGGCGTTGCTTCCAATTCAGGTCCGAATAGTATTGGCTACTCAATTTATTATTATTCAGGGTCAGCAAAAGCTAAAAAGTTAGTTGATACAAAAAACTTTATTTTTAATTTTGAAGCTCCAGTTAAGCCCACTGTCCAAAGATACTCAGTTAAGCTTGGAAACTCATGGAAAAGCGTAGGTAGCCACACCAATTACAACCCCGCAAACAAGTTTTCTGCAGTTAGAGTTAATGTTGACGCAAGGAATTACAGTCAGAAGGTATCTATACCATCGCTTGGTAGCTGTACAGTAGTAAGTGGCGCTACTTCATGCGGTATCTCATTTTCAGAAATAAAGCTTGGTGATGCTATTTCAAATAAAGTGGGCTCTTTAAGCTATCAAGTGTCAGTTGATTCGAGTAATAGTTATTGGGGAGTTAGTAACACCAAACATGGTTTAACTGTTCCTTGGAATTACCAACCAACAAAAATTGACCTTTTTGAGGCTAATTCCATGCCTGCTAGTTATGCGACTACAAAGACAATAAACGTTAATAGCAAATCAATTCAAGTTTCGAATAACACAGCTAAACTCGTTTTAAATAAGCCTTCTAGCGAGATTGTTGGCGATTGGTGGGCCCCATCTGAGTTAAATGTAAAATTCAGCCGAAATAGTCAGCCAACCATTTCAAGTGGCAACACCTATAGCGGGAATGTTCTATATACAAAAGATGGCTCACTAGTTACAGCAAATAAGACTATTACGAGCACTAAGAGAGAAAGTGTAAATGGTGCATATGTTTACACGTTCGATATGACGCAAATTGAAGATGGTTATTATGGTGCTTCTGTGGCTTTCACAAATTCAAGTGGCATCCCTTCTAACCAAAATTTTAATGGGTTAAGAATCAACAAAACTGCCCCAAAAATTGATATTTTCAAATCAGGTGTTAAGCAAAATAACAGCAGTAACTTTGCATACAATCAAGAGCTGGTAATTTCAACTTTCAATTCATTTACAGGTGACGTTGACCTGGTATCGATTCAAGTTAATTCTTCTAACGTTGCTTTTAACAAGCCAAAAATTGGTGTGGCCACAATACCTGACACTGTTATTTTCAAAAATGGCTTAAATACAATAAAAGTTACGGTCAAGGATACTCTGGGACATTTATATTCCAGAACAATCGCACTAAATAAAGTTCAAGATGAAATCGAGTTTAAGATTAACAATTTAGGTGGTCGATTAGTATCTCACGTAAAAGAGTCTAGTTTTGAAGCAGTCCAAACTAAGTTTTCAGGTTTCTGTGACATTGTGACTAATGAAGCGGTTGCAATTGGTACCAATAATAATGTATCTGGAAAGTGTTATTTTGAATGGGTTGGTATGGATGAGCTTGATAGAGATAACCTTTCTCTGAAAGGTCGATTGAGAATGAGCGGAGTAGTGCCTGTTGGGTATAAAGTGTTTGCCTATTTTGGCGCGGAGAAAGAGAAAACACTAATCAAGTCTGGAACTACATCTTTTAACGTCGAGGCCCCAATTGAGCCTGAACTAACAAAATATTCTATTTATGTAGGGAATAAATGGATCGACAATAATAGCGATGTCAATCACGATCCAAACGCTCAGGTTAAAGCCATTTCAATCACTACTAAGCCAGTTAATTATTCACAACAGGTAATTTTCGATAATTTGGGGAGTTGTTTAATAAATGCTGGAAGTACATCCTGCACAATAAATATCACTCCTTATTACCTTGGAACTAAAAATTACACTGGCTATGAGGATGGCATTGTTTCTCACCAGTTTAAGATAAATTCAATTAATAAGTACTTTACTGATAAAGAAATAAACTCACAGGCCATTGTAAGTTGGGAATATGCATACTCTCGGGTAGAGCAAGTAAAAGTTAATGCAAGGGCTAGTGGTTTGCCATTGAGCTTTGGCTTGTTAGGCGCTTCTATAGATGTTGAGAACGAAACAGCGAGAGTTGTATTTGATAAACCGTCTCCAGCTATATCAGGTACATGGTGGCTTCCTAAATCGATTGAACTTGAGTTTAAAGTTAGTGGTTCGCACGAAGTCCTTAAGGAACTTGAATTTGACGGTACTACTCTTTTTAAAAACGATAATATTACTGAAGGTGAAACTGTAATAGTAAAAAATCTAACCGGGCCTGAACTTATTAATAACAAGTTTATTTATACAGCTGATGTGCAGAGTGTACCAGATGGACACTACGATATTACGGTTACTTCAAAGTACTTATATTCAAAATCAGATAAAAAAGAATTTAAAAACGCTGCATTCTTATCTCGTAAGCAGCCATCAATTTCTATTTTCAGAAACAGCCAAAGCATGGAGGAAGATGATGAGTTCTACTTTGATAGTGAACTGTTAGTAGCAGGGTTTAATGGCTACGTAAATGGTGTCACTATTGAGAGTGTACAATCAAACGGTGTGCCATTAAGTTTAAATTCTGTTGGTGACGGTATCGTCACTATTAATGGCTTAACTCAACAGTTATCACCTAAAGATAATGCAGAAATTAGTGTTGTAGTTAAAAACTCTTCAGGTGATAAATTTAATTATGATCTAAATGTTGTCTTTGCTCCTATGTCGTTTGATATAAAGCATCGTGAAAACGACTATCTACCGTTCAGACTAATTGAATTGGTTTATTTAGATTCTAAACAAGTGAGCGGCGAAGAGTGCCGGTTCTATAGTGAAAGAGACCTCGCGGTTAAATATGCGCGCAAAGGTGTTAAAAGTTGCATATTCAATTGGGTTAATTTACCAGAAGGCTTTGAAATATCATTGCGAGGTAGAACACCATCGGCTGTTGGTTATTTAGACAAAGCGCTTGTAGAAATTGAAAGCGATATCGAAATAATTAATGAGTTTGGTGAAACACTGATCATACCTAATGAAAAAACACAGATTTCTTCTCAGGAACCAACAGGGATTTCAGTTGAAGCTAGCTCAAGGCGAGAACTTATAAACGGTTTTTATCCAGTTGAATACTCGGGTGGTGAAATTGTCAGAATGGGTACTGTATCGAGCCCTGGTTCATTAGATATGACATTCGACACCAAAGGGGTTAGCCAAACATTTCCGAAAAACCCTTCTACAAGAACAGGTGAAATATTTAGAACATCTGGTAGGTTCGATATGCCTTTTGAAGTTGAACGCAATCTATGGGAAGTATTCCCTATCGATTACAACGTTAAGTACCATAGAATGCCAGAAATAAATGCATCCCAAAGCATTAAAGCTTTAGTCGTTCCTGATAGCACACTTGGCGTTAATCTAGATTTTCAAGATGATCAGATCCTATCTACCGATGAAGTAACAGCTAAAATCAACCTTGGGAATTACAATCGAATCGATGGATGGGTTTATGACAAAAGCTCAATGGGTGAATGGGAAGTTTACATAGGTAAGTACGACAGAAGAAATATACCTGAACCATTAACAGAAACTGTCACAATTGATGCGAAAGGAGAAGCCTTCATAAAAATGCCAATGGAAGTTATTGGCGAAGAAAGTGGAATTTATGTTGCAGTAGCAAAAGCAAAAACACCTATACCTGATTATGAGTACTATATTCAGTCTGCTCGTGCATACTTTATTGTGTACAAAGGCACTAAAATTGAAGGGGAGCTAAAGGATGGCTTAATTAAGGGCCGGATACCATTGAGAGCTTCAGCAATTTACTCACCTGAAGACCGAGCAGATGTTGGATCACTTGGCCGAGTTGTGTGGGAAGTTTCAAGTAACGGTTCAGATTGGAGGGAGTCTACAGAACATAAAGATACTTTACGTTGGCGTAAGCGATATGAAAACGAAGAAATTGAATACTTGAGAGTTAAAGTTGAAAATAAGTTTACAGGTGAATGGTCAACTAGCGGTACTCTAAAAGTTGTTGCTTATGAAAAACCTGAACTATTAATTCAACAAACTAATGAAGTTCTATTTAATGAAGCTGCAAAGTTCGTTTTGTATGACGGAGATAACCTCGTTCAAAATGGGGATGGTGTTATCGAGTGGTCAACTGATAATCGTAAGTCTTGGTTCTCAGGTCCAGCAGAAATCTCATTCTATAAAGATGACTTTACAGGAAGAGATATCAATGCCCGAATGAAATATAACGGGATAGCAAGTGACAGTAGTTTGGGTGATGAAGCTTTTGTCGAAGCTAGGGCGCGATACTACTTCTTAAGAGCGCCACGATTCTATTTTGATTTAGATGTCCCTGATCTAGTCGAAGTCGGCTCTACACACCATATTAAAGGAAGCTCTTTCACAAGAACTGAGTCTATTAATGGTAGGACTCAAAACCAATGGGTGTTACCGGATGGGAAAGTAATAAATGATAGTGAATTTGACCTGACATTTAGTGAAAATCTTCTTGAAGGAAGAAACTTTATTCTGACCTACCAAGCTTGGGTAGAGGGGTCAAAGCAAGAGACAATCAACGAGACTAGAGTTCGTGTGAAAAGCTGGACATACGAGTTTCCTGAAATTGAACTAAACATGCCAGCTACAGTAAATTACATGCCTTCTAAACACATTGCATGGGTAGGTTTAGAGCGTCATTTTGCTCCTGGCGTCGAGTATACATATGAGCTACTAAAAACACCCGGAGTTAAAGTGTTAAATCAAGATGACGGCAAGTTTACTCTGCAGTTTTCCCAAGAAGGAATGAAAAACCTCACATTTAGGGTTACTAACAGCAGGGGACAAAGCAAAGAAGTAAGTCAAATTGTAGAAGTTTTACCTCCAACCCCATTAGAAATTGAGATCGTGCGTACATTCAGTAATGAATACCTGAGATATCCATTAGATGTATCACTTAGATCTCGTGTATGGCTTTCACATCCAGATGATAGAGTTTCAGTGTATAAATGGTACTTGGATGGCGAGCTTGTCATGGAAAGCAAGCGCTATAGAGAAAGTATTGGAGATTTATCAGTTGGTGATCATACTATCCGCGTTGATGTTGAAACTGAGTTTGGTCAGACAGGTTCGCAGTCATTTGAAGTGAGTGTGATACCAAATCAGAAACCAACCGGTAGTATTAATATGCATGAAATAGATCAAGTGTTTGAATTACATCTCAACTGTAATGACTCGGATGGTCGAATTGCTGCGACTACATGGCAGTTAAATGGTGAGTTACTAACGCATTCTCATAATATTATCCAATTCAGCAAGGATAAGCTAAAAGGTACAAATTATGTTGTAGGTAGATGTTATGACGATAGTTTCGAATACATAGCTATCACTCAGACAATTCATTAATGATATGTGAATATGGCAGCTATTTTGACTGCCATATTCATAAAAAATGAATAACTTTTGATTGGGCTCAAATGTTGCTGAAAGGTTGAAGATTATTGAAGAATACCTATTCCAATATCTCGAACAAACACAACACCTGTGGTTTTTGGTGTTTATTTATTATTCCATGTTGGAATTGGGTGTTGTTTGGATGTTATATGCCATTTGAGAAAGGTCATAAACCTGTTCGTAGACGGCCTGTTTCTGACGCGGTAAAGCGGCTTGAAGCAAGCAGAAAAGGCGCAGGGAAAATAGAAAGTAAAGCGCAGCTAAAGCACATACTTGCTAATGCTAATCGTGGTGAAACTGCTGAGAGAAATGTGGCATTAATTTGGTTTTTGTTCGGTTCACTAACGCGCATTGGTGAAACATGCCAGTTGCTAGTTAAAGACGTTTTTACCAAGTCGGGTGAACTCAAATCTATTTTTAGAATGAGAGCTGATTACACAAAAACAAATCAAAGTCGTGATTGTGCGTTGGTATTAAAACAGCAAAGGCAAGCAGTTTTACGATGGCGTGATAAGCGCATAGCAGATAAAGCCATGCTATCGGTAGACGGTAGTTACGGTGGTCTGAATGGAGATAGTCCATTGTTTTTAGCTAGAAGCGGTAAGCGCTGGGTTACGTTATCGTTTAACGTCAAAAAATATCAGACTCAAGATGGGCAAAAAGAAACGTTAGTTTGCAGCAGCATGGAGAACTACGTTAGAAACTTATTTAAGAGCTGCGGCTTTAAACAAGGCTCAAGCCACTCAGGGCGTAAAAGTACCGCCAGTCTACTATCTGATGCTGGTGTCGATTATGACGTTATACAAATGGCTATAGGCCATGTTAGTGATGATATGACTGACACATACATCATCCCTGATCCACAGCGATTAACTGATGCACTGAATAACCTGTATAAGTCAGTGCCGCCACTAGGAATAAAAGAATAAATAATCTTGGAAGGACATTAGCCAGTTGAAAAAATTTAAGTTTATAAACAATCAATCAAAAAAAGAGTTTCTAGCGTTGCCCGATAAAATTCAAAAGCGCTTTGCAAATGATTTAAACGCTATTTGTCAAAACAAAGAGCCATTTAGCAAGTTTAAGCACTTAAAGGAAAGTGTAGGCATTGGTGCAGTTGAGCTAATAGAGAACGGCAGGCCTGCATATCGAACGATTTACGTTGCTAAGTTTGCAGATACAGTGTTCATCTTGCATTCGTTTACCAAGACGACTAACGAAGTCGATAAACAGGCTATGGACACTGCAAAGAAGCGGTACAAGCTAATGCAAAAAGAAATTAAATGAAAAATATATCAACACTTGTATATATATCACTGCTGATATATAGTGCTTATAAGTTAATCAATAAGGTTTTTAAGATGACTCTTGAATACTCAAATATCTTTGATGCAATCACCGAAGATAAAGCAGAAGCCTCTGAATTACAGACACGATCAGATCTGATGATTGTCATTCGTGACATTATCAATGCCAAAAATTGGTCACAGGCCGACGCTGCTGCTCAATTAGGGCTAACGCAACCTCGCGTGAGCGATTTAGTTAATGGGCGAATTGAAAAGTTCAGCATTGATAAGCTAATGACTTGCTTGTATCGCATAGGTTTCCGTTTTAAGCCTGCGTTTGCTGATAATCAATTAACAATGGCTGTAGAAGCAGTTACAACTAACAAATGATTGAAATACGCATAAAGTAAGGTGCTAAAGCAAAGGCTGAACTTCAAGGTAATGCGGTGAGAGATATCGCTGGTTACCTCAAAAACTACTCTGCGGGTATAGAGTAACTAGCGAAAGAGATTTGACTTGACCATATAGATCTTTCGACTTTGGGACACAGAAATTTAGAATTAGTTTCCACGACCTAGGAACCCTATACTTGATAGTACTGTTCAATTCTCTGAAATTGATGAGATATTAAAAACTTTAATTAAATAAGCACATTTAAGACAGAAAATGTATAAGTTACAAAAAAGGTAGCCTCAACCAAAGGCTACCTTTTTTTATACTAGAGTTCTTTGGAGGAGACTTTAGTATGTCGTTAATGTACCACAAATACTTTCTTAATCGCCAAAAAAAATTCAATACGAAAGAAAATCTCAGAATTACTCAAAAATCTCACTGTAGAATTTATTTACGTTCTCACAAAAACAATTAGCTATGAATAGCATAAAGTTGAAAAGCACAGTCATAGTATGCCTTACACTACTTGGCTTATATTGGTTAGCGGAATTATTTTTTGCTCGCTTCACATTTTCTTTTCCTACATTTCAAGAGCAATGTTTGTATGCTCACATGTTCATAGTCGACAATCGTGATAAGGATATTAAAAGGGGAGATTTAGTTGCATTCAAATTTAACAAGGAAGATAAAAATTTTGATAAAGGGTTGAACTTCATAAAAATTGCAGCTGGAGTTCCTGGCGATGAAATCAAGTTCTCGCCAAATGAAATGCTTGTAAATCGAGTCGAATCCAAAATTGCTGGAATGACGCATGCCATTAATTTCTTACAGTTAAACCCAAAAGAGTATGAGCGACAAATTACCTTGAATGAAAATGAATTCTTTATGGTTGGTGAGACTATTTATAGCTATGACAGCAGGTTTTGGGGGCCAATAAATGAAGAGGATATTTTGGGGAAAGCATATGCAATTTTTTAAGTCGGTACTTTTGCTGTGTGCGTTCTCAGTCTCCGTAAGTGCCAATCAAAAAAACAAATATGATGTTTCTAGTTTTCAAGACGCTGCGAATAAGGCTGTCGAGAAAGCCAAAGAAAATGGGTGGTTAAAAGATATAGATAAGCCAACAATTCAAGAAAACGATATAGCTTTAGCCAAGTCAATTGCAGATCAGGCTGTTGTTATTTCCAGTGAAACAATGAAGAGAGCACTTCCACAACAAGAAAATAAGATTGATTTATTAGAAGGTACAGATGGCGCTATTTTCGTAAGTTTCTCAATGCCCAGAAGAGCACTTATTGATGCCTTCCAAGTGGCCAAAGAGCATAACTTAACAATTTTATTTAGAGGGCTAGAAAAAGGGGCTACACACATATCATCGACGATGAAGCTTATTCAGAAATTAAGTGCCATATCAAAAGTAGAGCCAAATGTAGGAATAAACCCACTAAGATTTAAAGAGTTTAATGTAACCGGTGTACCAACTATCGTCATAAGAAATGGTAATAAGCATCTTATTGCTCCGGGCACATTGAATGCGCAATATGCAAAAGAGCAATTTGACCAAAAACAAGGCGATTTCAAGTTTGAACCATTAGGTCAATTATTCAATATTGACGAACCTGACATCATAGAGCAAATGAAAGCTGTAGCAGGCAAGATTGATTGGGCTGAGAAGCAACGTTTAGCAAAAGAAAGGTTCTGGAAGAAATATAAAACTTACCCTCTCCCCACGTCAGATGAATCTAAGCAGTGGCTAATAGATACGACTGTTCGCGTAACTCAAGATATCAAAAATGGCCGTGGAGAAATATTGGCTCGAGCTGGCGACATAACAAACCCTTTAAAACAATACCCTATGCATTTAACCATTTTTGTAATTGATCCCTATGTGAAGTCACAGGTTGATTGGGTTAAGGAAGAATTAAAATCGATATCAGGACAGTTTCAGATTCATCTAACCCATATGGATAAAGACAAAGGGTGGGATGACCTTAGTAAGTTTCGAAATGAGTTTGGGGCACCAGTTTTCATTTTGCCTAAACAAGTTATTGAGAAATTTAAAGTGGAAGCTACACCAAGCAAAATCGAAACACAAAGCAATGGCTATTTACTGGTACGTCAATTCGATTGGAGTGAAAAATGAAATTAATTTTAGTTGGGTTAGGCGTTTTGGGTGGGATCTATTTAAGTTACGAGTACCCCACTGTAGCAAAGCAAATTTGGGATACCGCTTGGCATTACTTTCTAATCGCATTTAATTGGTTAGAGTCAAAAGTGGGCCAATTGTAATGCGCTTTACATTGATTTCCCTTATTTTCTTAGTTGCTTTATTTTCAACGCAAACAAAAGCTGAAGGTAACGCATGCAATAACGCGAATGTATTTAGCAACATAATAAATGAAGTTTGTTGGTCGTGCTTCTTGCCAGTACGATTGATGGGAGTAGGTCCAAAACCAAATGGGGCTGCACCTGACCAATCGATTTGTGCTTGTAATGATGCTCTTGGAATCCCGGAGTTTGGCTATCAACTGGGGTTTTGGCAGCCGTCTAGATTAGTCGAACATGTGAGAGTTCCATGGTGTGCACCCGCATTAGGGGGAGTTAGGCTTCAGGATGATCTATTTTCATTGTCGACTGGAGTGGATGTTAAAAGTTCCGGTGGTGCAGACTTGGCAACGTACCAATACCATTACTATTCATACCCATTATTTGCGATGTTGGAAATTTTGTATTTGCCTAAATGTGGTGGTGAATATACAGATTTTGATTTGATGTACCTTAGCGAGATTGATCCAACTTGGAACAATGATTTGCTCTCAATTTTACTATCCCCAGAAGCATTTATATTTGCAAATCCAATTGCAAAAGCGTGGTGTACTGCGGATTGTGCCGCAATTACAGCAGGAGATGTTCAAGAATCTACATATGGTTGTGCTGGCTGCGACGGAAGTCTCTATCCATTTACTGGAAATGTTTATCATGGTGAGTCTGGGCCGCGTGTAACTTCTCTTTTGACACAACGTGTACTTGCGAGTTTGCACCGAAAGGGGTTGGCTAGAAAAACAATCGGAGAGGATGCAATGTGTAAACCCGAGTTTTGGCCAATGATCCCCAAATCCCAGTATAAGCTTTCGATGCTTCATCCCGTAGCTGAAGCTGATATAAACTCCCCCAATGGTAAGTGCTGTCACCCATTGGGGGAGTCTGAACATAAATGGTCTACAGCGGCAGGTGGTAGAACCATCCCAGGTCTTGAAGACTACCTATATTTACTGTGGCGGTTTAATGACTGTTGCGTAATTAGTTCTGGTATTAATGTGCCTTCAAAATAGTGAGTAATTGTACTTTCTGTTCCAAAACTGGAATGGTTTCTGAGAAGAATGGAATAGAAAGTCTTTTATGACAAGGCTTTTAGCGCGGAGGGGAATATCGATATTTTTGATTTTCTGATAAGTGTTATTCAGCCATAAATGCTCTTTGAACAAGATATTACTCCACGTATTGTCAGTTATGAATAAAAAAACACTATATACGCGACTTTCCTTCTTCATAGTATAAAAATGAATCAATTAGTGACATTGCGCATTAGGGGGGGGTTGCAATAAGATCTGTAAGTAGATGGAAATATTGCGTAAATGTAAAAACTAGTGCTATTCTAGTTTCGCTATTCAAGGAAAGAGTTTGTCCTCGTGTTGTCATTCCAAACCCTCGCAATGTTGTTCCTACTGGCTATTTCTAACTTAAGTATTTGGCTTGCAGATGGTTTCATTACATTTATTGCATTTACCGATAATGTCGGAAGTATGACTTTTTCACAGCTACTCAATGCAATGACAGAGCTTAATTTGTTTGTGATTTTAGCATTACCTGAATACTGGCATGCGAATTCCCATCATTCATTTTTGGAAGCTCCAGCATTTTGGTTTGAGCCTGCAACAAGTATTGCTGCGTTCATCACGTTTGGCTTGTTATTGCTATTTTCAAGTATTGTTCATTCGTTAATAGGTTACACAATTGCAGCTATCATGCTTGTACTTGGGATTGGCTATATGTTAGTCAGCTGGGGTATTTTAGTGGATGTAACAGAGCCACAGCAGGTTGGCTCATTTTTAAGCATCGGTGTACAGGGCTTGTTAGTTCATTCGATATTTTGTTTTGGATCTTTGCTATTTATAATAATAAAAAATGCGTACTACAAAATATACTCTATTAATAATATTAAGCTTGCTCAGTCATTTTTGCATTGCAGGTGATGTAAGTTGGCAAAAACAAGCAATAGAGCAAACAAGGCTCAATGTTATTTTTTTGTTAATATTGCTATTTTTGCCGTTGTACAGGAATTAACATTATGGCAATTAGTAAAAAATAACGAGCCAATCAACATCATTATTAACAAAGTGAGTTAGACACCTTAACACAATTATTGAATCGTCATGGTTTCCATCAAAGTGTTAACAAGCTTGATGATAAATCTGGGTTTTTATTAATCGCAGATATAAATAACTTTAAATCTATTAATGATCGTTTTGGGCATAATATTGGTGATAAGGTTTTGCATCGCGTAGCACAAACATTAAAAGAACAAGTTCGTGGTAGTGATATTGTAGCTCGTTATGTGGGGGAGAAATTTGTGATATTTTTCCCTTCACAAGATAGTGACCAACTAAAGTTGATCTCCCACAGATTAATTTGTTCTGTAAGCGCACTCGATTTTTCAGATTTAAACGAAAATCTAACGCAAGTTACTATAAGTGTAGGCCTTGATAAAGGTAGTGTTGAGGCTAATCATTTTGAGCTGTTGTATGAAAAAGCAGATACACTCTTGTACAAAGCTAAAAGCTCAGGTAAAAATCAATTTATTATGGGGCACCTTGAACGTGTGACTGTTTAAATTAGCTTAGATCAATATTCACATGTCTAGCTTAAGCAAAAGTTAAACTACCACACTATTTTTGCCATTTTGCTTGGCTTTGTATAAGTTCAGATCAACACGTTTTGCTGCCTGTTCAGCAGTCTCATGCGGGGTTATTTCAATAACACCAATGCTTACGGTTGAATTAATACCCAAAGAAGTATGTTGTTTTTCTGCTATTGAATGCCTAATTCGCCCCGCAATGTCTTTTGCATTTTCGAGAGTTTGGTTTTCAAGCACAATCAAAAACTCTTCACCACCGACTCGTCCCACCATACCTGAACAGCGAACTGTGCTTACAATGGTATTTACGACAGAAATGATAAGCTCATCGCCAATATCATGGCCGTATTGATCATTTACAGCTTTAAAATGGTCAATATCAATAGAAATCAGTGAACTTACTTGCTTATTGTGTAAGTTTTTTTGCATGACACTTCGCTTCAAATTAATGATAGCTCTGCGATTTGCTATGCCTGTAAGTTCGTCTTTTAAGGCGAGTACTTCAAAATACTTTTTTTGGCGGACTTGTTTAAAGCTGTAAATGGCAAATAGGATTAAACATACGCTGGCAATAATGAGTGTTAAGCGCTGCCAAAAGGCTTTATCTTCAGCCACTGTTAGTAACTCTTTTTGCAGAGCTGAAGCTTGTTCTAGACGAGTTATTTCACGCTTCTGTTGTTCAAAGTTAAAGTTTAGACGTGCTGATATAAGGGCGTTATTGGCTATGTCTGTTTGCTTTTGTTTTATTATTATTATTAGTTGTTGTTGAGCATTTATGTGTAATAAGGAATCATTTGTAGCTTCAGCAATTAATGAGGCAAAGCTTAAATACCTTTCTTTAAAACTGACCGGCCATGAGTTTTGCTTAGTTTGTAACTTGTTAAATAAAGTGAGAGCTGCGTTTAGATTATTGCTTTTTAAGTGCCATTGGGCTTGTGTCATAGTTAGTAGTGTTGTGATCCAGCTATCATCTATCTTAAGTTTATCAACAGCGGTTAAATATGACTTTGCAGCATTGAGCTGGTTTAGTTCGGTGTACAACTCAGCTAATTTTATCAATACATAAGCATAACCGTTATCGCTTTCGTAAGACCTTACATCTTTTTTGATTGACTGATACAACTCTATAGCTTTAGGGAGATTTCCGCTTTTTTCATGGGCAAAAGCGATCTGATCGATTACTTTGTAATGTTCTTGTTTATTAAATTTGGCTAATTCGGTTGCAGAGCGTTGCAGTTGTTCAATTGCTAGATCAAAGTTGTAAAGAGCAATATGAATATCTGCTATTTCTTTTAGGGCAAGAGCTTGTTCATAGCTATTTCCTGATTTTTCAAATAGCTGATAGGCTTTTTGCGCTGCATGGAATGCATCTTCATAGTTTCCTTGGGCTAAGTAAATACGATTGAGTACTGTACTAGCGTTAGCAATGCCGTTTAGCTCTTCAGGGTTTTGCGTGTTTGCAGAGTTTTGAGTTATAGGGGTTAAAAGTATTGTGGCTAATTGGTAATTGCCTTGGTTGTACTCTTGGAAAGCTTCACAGACTGTGAGGTTTTGTTTTAATATTTCGCTACCTGAGTTATGAATTATTGACTTTGCATTATTTAAAAAGTCATTGTAATGGAGTAGCCCATTAGATGTAGTGACATCAGAAAACCAACACTTAAACGCCATTACTCGCGCATCATCAAGCACATTTTTATATGGCATTCCTTGTTCTAACTTTTCTAAAATAGCTCTCGACTCAGAGAAGGTGGTATAGCCATAAAGAACCTTATCTATTTCATTTTTTACTTCATTGGCGGTTAAATTGGCAGAAAAAAGAACAAAGCATAAAACCCTTAACATTTAAACTGTTACTCCATCAACTACTATTCCGTTACTAAAATTTAGTTATTATTTTTAATTGAGGTTAACATAAAAGTTGTTCAATAATAACAATTACGAGAAGCTTAAAACTCGAAAGGTTTTGGTTTTCTGCTGCCTTTTAGATTCCATCAAAGATTTGCTTAATTTCAGCGACTTTTCGTAATAAAACACAAATTCCAATGTTTTATCAGAAACTTTAATAACTCTCTATCAGAAACTGATACACAATTTTATCGTCTGTAGTATAGCTAAATTCCAGCCTTGGATCAGAAAGAACAATGGTTTTAGCTTAGCTAATTTTTTGGAAGCTGCGCGACCTCTAGATACTCCGGCTGTTGAAAGTGTTGTAAGGGTAGCTCCTTTTATATAAGCTCATATTGCGTTCGTTAGCTTTACATATTTAGGGACTCATTTGGGAAAATTTGTTTTTAGCAAAAAATTACTAGGTAATTGAGCGATACCCCCTAGATTTATCTAATTTTAATATTAAATTAAGCTTATACTTGTTTCGGTTTTTTTACTCCACCTATAAAAAGTTAATATTAAAAACATGGAGTTATTGAAACAACAGTGTGAAGTGAATCACTTATGGGCGCCACCTTAATGTCGAATAAGGGGGGCTCATAAAGTTTCGAAAAATTTTTAAGTATGGAAGTTTGACAATAATAAGCACAGCCTCTATATTTAAAGTGTATTTCATAAATTATTGAGCCAGCAATTTCCTAATTGATTATCAATACCCAAGCATACAAACTCACCTTCATCCCTAAGTTTGTATGCTTTTTTCTTTTGTATCCTAGTTTAGCCAGAATGACGCTGGATTTGCTTTTTGTGCTTCTATACTTTGCTGGTTTGGTATTCTATAACAGAGGTTTAGCTATTAGGTGACATTATGTTCTTGTCGAGCATTTTCTATTGCTAAAGACTCCCTATATTCAGCAGTTTCTGCTGTCAGTTTCCAATGAACATCAGGTAAATCCTGTTGCTCAACTACTTGTCTAACCTCTGCTATAGAGGTTTTGAACATTAGGCTTGCGCAATCTCACCCTTTCAAGGGCGAGTCAAGCAAGAGGTAACTAGTCTTTTTTCTGACTTAAAGCGCGTGAAGTTTTTACGGCTCTTTCACTTGGCGGTGTGTT
>NZ_PNDF01000064.1:0-42019 GCF_005887195.1 Pseudoalteromonas sp. S1650
GTCGATGAAGTTTCAAAGGCATGGAATCACTTTATTTCAATCCCGGATCGAGTGAAGAAAATGTGCAATCGGGAATGGATTAAATTGATTTAATCTTTATGCGGAATGGTATTATGTGCACATTACACCAACACTTCTCTTTTCGCATTTGCTAAAAAAGCAAGTTTTGAATTTTTACTTGCAGGTTGAAAAGTATTTGTGGCCTTAGATTGCACTTTAATTGTTGAAATTAAAGCACCTGCTATAGTCGCAATTGGTAATGTCATACCTGTTGCAAAGAAATCTATTAATGCTCCAGATGCTGCACCAACAGAAATATCTTTACCACTTAAATTCAGTTCTGCTGATAAATCAAACTTTCCAGTTTTATCAAAGTGCTCATTGGTTACATAATCCAAATCAGCTATTGATTTCGCTAAATCTGAAATTGCTCTTTTGGATGCTAAATCTTGATCAGCCGAACTTAAAACTTGCTCATATAAATCATCTAAGTGTGCATGAAGAGAATAAAGCTCATCTTTACGGTTTTCTTTAAACTCTAAAAGTTCATATATATCTTCATCACCAGTTGGGACAGGTAATGAAGAAGCAAGATCCACACGAATAATATTTCTTCTTTGATTGAATCCATAAGGGAATTGGCATTCTCCCCCTAGCTGGTGAATAACCCAGTCTGTAGTTTTATCTTTGACTAATTCTTGTGCTACAACACTCTGGCAAGACAAAATGGCGTTTGTAACTTGGTCGCCCTCAAATCGACCTGTAAACCCAACACTAGGTCGCTCAACAGCACCTGATTTAATTAATTGTTCTTCTTCAGGCAAACCAATATAAACAAGATTATTTCCGGGAATGACAACTTTATCCCAATAAAGAATATAATAACGTAGTTCATCAATCGAAAGACTACGCTCCATTTGAAAACCTTTGGGTAACCTATTTATGATGCCTGGAGACGCTATTACACCTCTTTCCATCTTGCACACTCCTTGCTCAGTGCCCATAACAATTTAATAGTGCGCGCGTCACGAATCTTTCTGTCAATGTCACGCTCATTTATTAATAAATCTATTAGTAACAAATAACGAAAAGCATTGCCAAATCGTATTTTTAATTAATCCTAAAGGTATTCAGAAAATGAAAATGCGCTCGTCGCTAATTATCTTGAATATAAGAACGAAATAACTATGCTGTGTATTTTTACAGCAACCGATATTGGTATCACACAAAACATCTTACCTGAGTTTAATTAATCTTGTCATGTGATGACTTACACAGTTCATGATGCCTGAGGCGGTTACCAAACAACGAAGTGAGTCTATCTGTACCACCTGTTTTTTCATAAAACTCTTGTACTGTTATTTCTTTTTGTTCGTAGCTCATTAGCTGCCAAAAACCGTAAAAGCCTCTAAACCAAAAATAATAGAACACAGCTCCTACGCCTAATAAAAGATATACCGCTTTACCTGCTTTTTGTTTGTATTTTATGGCGCAATAAAAAAACCAGATACAACTTAGTACAGCGACAATGGAAAACCCTAAAAAAGGTGTCACTACAGAGTTGGCATTATCCCAAAGTGAGCTTAGACAGGTTGAATGCCAATTTAACTGCATAGAAAAAATTAACGTAATTTTAAAAAGGAAGTACAATAAAACGGTTGTAAATACAGCATATAAGATACCACTTTCCTTGCTTTGTTCTTTTTTCAATTCTTTCCCTTTATGTTATTAAAAGCCCTGCATGATTATTTTACTGTTGAGTGGTTAGGTTGCTGTTTAAACCAAGTATGATAATTTCAGGTGAAGTATATGTTTTACTAATCTCTATTAGTCTTTACACTCAAAACCTTTAGAGTCGACTTTAGCGATGTTGTCTTTATTGCCACACTCTTTAATTGCCATCTCTGTGTGATTGTGCTCATTGTATTGTTTAGCAATTGCGCCAAGGCTTAGCACAATTACTACAGCTATCACTATTTTTTTTATTTTAGACATAAACATTCCTTTGAAAATAAACTATTTAAATACAACCAGTTGCGCGCACTATTTTTGATAAACCTTAATCAATAAGCGCCATCGAATTTAAATTGAAGTTATAAATAGAGAATGACTCACCTTCTTCTTTTAACGTGACGGTTATTTGTGCGTCTCCATTCGTGTATGAAGCTGGAATTAAATAAGTAACATAAGTACCAGAACCACCTCCGGTAACAGCTTTAGAGCTAACATTTATAAATTCAAATTCACCTAGTTCTTTTAATTCGCCCAACTTTGAGAATGCACGCATGATTTTAGA
Source organism: Pseudoalteromonas sp. S1650 (assembly GCF_005887195.1). Lineage (NCBI taxonomy): Bacteria > Pseudomonadati > Pseudomonadota > Gammaproteobacteria > Alteromonadales > Pseudoalteromonadaceae > Pseudoalteromonas > Pseudoalteromonas sp. S1650. The sequence goes on from NZ_PNDF01000064.1 coordinate 2,297, forward strand.
AATATCTTCATCTGTGGCATTTTCAATTGATGATGGGGTCATATAGTTTTTGAGAGTCTGAGGATCCCATTGAGAGATATCTGTAATTGCTGAATTTAGGTAAGGAATAGCAGTTTCTTTGTAAGCAGAGGATTTATTCGCAGTCCAAATTGCTAAGAGTACAAATAAGCTAATTAACACTAAAAATGTTATACCAATTCCTTTAAGTATCTTTTTAACCATGATTTTTATTATTCTTTCCTTAATTGAATACCTTAGAATTTATCAGCTTTAAATGTCTTATGGTAGTACCCAATGTGACCCAATTTGAGTAGAAATTTTTAAACACTAATTTTAGTTGCTTGTATCATGGCCAATATACCCGTTCTTTCGCTCTTAACCTCAAGTAGCCCATACTTTAAGCAAAGCAACCTATCAGTTATCAAATAATTTTGCTTACCATGTTTAATAGACTAAATAAAAATAGCCAGAACCACTGGCTATTTTTATAAACACCGCCTATTCGCAGTAGTTATCTACGAAAGTTAAATCATTAATGTGCTCTGGTGCATCCATAACGTAACTAGAGTCAGCCGTTTGAGGGTTAACACTGTAAATCTTCGCATTTTCGCCTGCTTTTCTTCCTGAAACATACAGCGTTCCATCATCAGCAATCGCTAATCCTGAAGCCCAATTAATGCCGTGTTCACCAATTAAGGTTAACTCCATCGAACCATCATCAATGGTATAGAGTGATTGACCTGTTAATACGTAAAGTACATTATTATCAGCAGAATATGCTACATCACCATGTGAGAAAGAATCTCCCGAATAGCGCATCTTGCCTAGTACTGTTTTTTCTCCAGTTTGCAAGTTGTAGTCATACATATAGGTTTTACTTGTCGCACGTAAAGATTGTCCGTCTGCCGTGACTGCTGAACGATAAATTGGCCAAGATGTAGCATCAGCCTCAGCAACTTGAGCGCCCGTTTCTAAATCTAACGACCAAAGTTTTGACGCTTTCGTGCCCGAATCAAGTTGTTCCATAAAATAAAGTTTGCCATCATAACTTGCAATGTTTGAAGCCGTATTTTGCGCTCCTGCGACCACACTGTAAGTATTTGTCTCTAGGTCAAACTTATAAACATAACCCGTTTCAGAAGAACCAAAATTGTTAATACCAAATATACCAGAATGACAAGCCTGCTTTTGAGTGACAACAACGTTATCAATAAAACCGCCTAGACTATCACTCGCACCTGCGCCGCTAAAACGAATTTCTGAAGAGTTTGAATCTGCTTCTACAGATAATGTAAATGATTGCCAGCCTCTTTGCGTCGCATTTACGTTTAGTACTGTTGTTCCATTCCACTTCACATCAACTTTATTTGTATCATTGTTACCGTTAATACGAGGCGAGTAGTAAAATGAAACTTCATAAGTTTTTCCAGCCTCAGTTGCGACTGTTTGAAAGATACTGTAATTAGAAGTAGAGTCTAGCTCGACATATTGATTACCTTGCTGAGCAGTAATAAGGCCTAGACGCGATGTTTGAATTTCAAATCTTGCACCTTCACTTTGCCATCCGTTAACTTCATCTAACAATGTCCATGTTGAATTTACGACATCCAGTTCAAATGAGCCGTTTGCAATTAAATTGTCTGCAATTGCAATTTGCGAAGCAAAAAGTGAAGACATTGCTAAAATAGATAACTTCATATAATAATTCCCCAACATTAGTTGTATTCACTGCATTGTGAAAAAACAAACCACCTCAATCATTAAACTACTTATGAGTAGAAAAAGTTAATTGATAAAAAACTAACTTCTCTCTGCAATTGAGCGCTTTGAAATGGACTGTACATAAGAGAAGGCACAAATGATGCCAAAATTTAAAATTTATTTGGTACAATCAGCCTTTGATATGGCTAACAGATAGGTTTTCCTTAATGCATCCGCGAAATCGCCACTTTAATGGCTACGACTTTACTTTGCTATGTAAAGATACTCCTGCCCTAACACCTTATATAACGCAAACGCCAGCGGGCACTGATACCATTGATTTCACCAATGCGTTAGCAGTTAAAACCCTCAACCAAGCGTTATTAAAAAGCCATTATAAAATCGATTTTTGGGATTTACCCGACAACTACCTTTGCCCGCCAGTTCCTGGCAGAGTGGATTACATTCATCATTTGGCCGATTTATTAGCAAGCGATAACCAAGGTCATATTCCTACGGGTAAGCAAGTAAAAGTGCTTGATGTAGGCACGGGTGCAAATGTGATTTACCCGCTTACGGGTAACCACGAATATGGCTGGCACTTCACAGGCTCAGATATTGATGTATTGTCTGTTAAAATTGCTAAGCAAATTGTGCAATTTAACCGCCTCAAAATAAATGTTAAGCAGCAAAGTAACGCCAATAAAATGTTTACGGGCGTAATATCGAATAAAGATGTCTTTCACCTAACTTTATGCAACCCACCGTTTCATGCCAGCGAGCAACAGGCAAATGCAGGTACTGAACGTAAATGGAAAAACTTAAACAAAGCGCCACAAAAAGCGCTTAATTTTGGTGGCCGTCAAAACGAGCTTTGGTGTGAAGGCGGTGAACGCGAATTTATCAGTAAAATGTGTATTGAGAGCCAAGAGTTTGCAGAGCAATGTATTTGGTTTACATCACTTGTTTCAAAGTCTGACACTTTACCGCATATAAAAAAGTTACTCAGCACACTTGATGTGAAAGAAGTAAAAGTTATAAAAATGGCACAAGGCCAAAAAATAAGTCGCTTTATTGCTTGGAGCTATTTTGACCAAGCCGACCGCGAAGCCATTCTTAACGAACTAGTATAAGGATAATAAAATGATCGACTTTCGTTCAGACACAGTTACAAAACCAACAGCAGCCATGCGCGCGGTCATGAATGACGCCCCAGTAGGCGACGACGTTTATGGTGACGACCCAAGCGTTAATCAGCTTGAACAATTTGCTGTTGAGCGTCATGGCTTCGAAAGCGCCCTTTATTGTAGCTCAGGCACGCAAGCAAACTTACTAGCATTGATGGCACATTGTGAACGTGGCGACGAATACATTTGTGGTCAACAAGCGCATAACTACAAATTTGAGGGTGGCGGTGCCGCTGTATTAGGTTCTATTCAGCCGCAACCAATTGAAAATAATGCCGATGGCAGCATAGATTTAAACAAAGTTGTGGCTGCAATTAAAGCTGATGACTTTCACTTTGCTAAAACCAAACTACTTAGCTTAGAAAACACCATTGGTGGCAAAGTTCTCCCGCTAAGTTATCTTAAACAAGCCAGAGAGTGTGTTGATAAACATAACCTTGCTCTGCACTTAGACGGTGCCCGCGTGTATAACGCGGCGGTTAAGTTAGGTGTTGATATTACTGAGATCACCCAGTATTTTGATTCTGTATCTATTTGCTTATCAAAAGGACTCGGTGCGCCGGTTGGCTCCCTATTACTAGGTAGCAAAGTACTGATCGATAAAGCGCGCCGCTGGCGTAAAGTACTTGGTGGTGGTATGCGCCAAGCGGGTATGCTTGCAGCTGCTGGTCAGTATGCACTTGAGCATCACCTAACAAGACTTGCTGAAGATCACGATAACGCGGCGTATTTAGCAGAGCAATTAAACACGTTAGCTGCTTTTGATACATCACCTTTTCAAATCGATACCAACATTGTTTACGCAAACGTTGCCGAACATATCGACTTAAAAGCAGTGGCACATGCGCTAAAAGAACAAAATATGTTATTTTCGCCAGGAAAACCACTGCGATTAGTGACCCATTTAGGCGTCACTAAGCAAGATATTGATAGCTTTATCTCAGCATTAGCGGCCGAGATTTAACGCTTCTTTATAATGTTTGCGGCACACTGATACATACCGGTCGTTGCCGCCAATTTCTACCTGATTACCGTCTGCAATCGCATTGCCATGCTCATCGGTACGCAGTACATGATTAGCTTTACGACCACAATGACACACTGTTTTCAACTCAATTAGTTTGTCAGCCCATGCAAGTAAGTATTGTGAGCCACTAAATAACTCACCTCTAAAATCGTTACGTAAGCCATAACACAGCACTGGAATACCAAGCTCATCAACCACATCCGTTAATTGCATTACTTGGTCTTTTGATAAAAACTGACACTCATCAACTAAAATACAATGGCGCTTTTGCTCTGCATTTAAAGATTTGATCAATTCAAATACATCTTTCTCTGCATCAAAAATATGCGCATCAGCCTGTAAGCCAATACGTGAAGACACCTTGCCAACACCTGCTCTATCATCAATAGCCGCTGTTAAAATAACCGGTTCCATACCACGTTCGCGGTAGTTAAATGCAGATTGTAAAAGTGTGGTAGATTTGCCTGCATTCATTGCAGAATAATAAAAGTACAGCTGTGCCATGATGTTGCCCAAATTTTAAAGTCGCAATATGCTACCCTAATCGAACGACAACATCATCCTTTACCTTATTCTTTTGTCCCATAATGAGTGTTTTGTTCTGAGCTCATATTTTGCAACATTCTTGCATAAACCCCTGCCAATTTTTTACTAGCGAGTTGCTCCCAAACTAGGTTTGCATCTAGTTTATGCTTATAGAAAAACTCATTTGAAAAAGCCAAATATGCTATTGAGGTATTGATCGGTGGGAACAGTGGAGCAAGTTTAAATTGGTAGTACTGACTAAGATCGACTTTATTCTTAGAAATCTCACAAATCACAAGTGCTGCATCAGCATTTCCCTGAGCAACTCGTTCAATCGCAGTTTGTAGCGTAAATGTGTGCTCAATAAAAAACGCATCTTCACTTGCAGCATCACCAACAAAATGGCCATTAGCAACAGCTAACGAGAATGCTTTTGATTGAAATACCTCACGTGAATTCCACTTTGAATGAAAACGTCGTTTACCGATTAAACATTGGCTCAAAGATGCGAATGAATATTTATCGAGAGGTTTGCCCTGTTTATTAACAGGGAAAACAGCATAGTCACTTTTAAGCGCGTTAAAACCAGAAATAAATGCATCAACAGTGCCGTGCTTTATTGATGATATACATTCTTGCCAAGGCATTTGTTGGTATTGAAATTGAACTTCATCTATTGCGAGATCTAATTCCTTTAGAGTATTAATTTGTGCTTGGCTATTAATAATGGGGATTTCGTTTTTAGCATCGATAAACATCGGCGCTTTATTATGATCCGCCACACAAATTTTAATTAGTAAGGGAGACGCCTCTTTCGCATAACAAGTAAAAGTAAAAAACAACCCTGTACACAAAAATACTCTAGTAAAAAACAACATCACTGTCATAATAAGTTACTAATTTAGTTAAGCTTTAAATAGTGTAGAAGGCAATTTAACTTTTTACAAAATTCCTTCGTGTTTCAGTAACCACTCTTTTCTTTCAAGGCCACCCGCATAGCCTGTGAGTTTACCGTTTGCGCCAATAATCCGATGGCACGGTACAATAATGCTAATCGGGTTTTTACCATTTGCAGCGCCCACTGCACGCACCGCTTTTGGGTTATTAATGGCAAGTGCTATCTCTTGGTAACTTTTAGTTTGTCCAAATTCAACATCCATCAGTGCATGCCATACTTTCCTTTGAAAGTGGGTACCTTGGGTATCGAGTGGAACAGTAAAACGCCTACGCTCACCATTAAAGTACTCATTAAGCTCACTTATACATATTAAAATAGGTGTAAGGGTGTGCTCATCAACAGCCTCTGTTTGCATCGTAACCACTGGGTAGAAGCCAACGTAACTGACACCTTTTGCTGTACTTTGAATGGTAATATCGCCAATGGGGCTTGGCATTATAACTTGTTGCATACTCATAATTGTTGCCATAGTTGAAAAGTTAAATATGAACGAAATGGTGCACAGTGCTCACTGTTAAATTCGCTTATTCCAGCGAGGGCTTTTTTAACCCCTAAGTCGCCCGCTAGTAAAATGTCGGGGTGGCTTTGACCGCGTAGCTTGGCGTAATTAACTGTCCACGGACCAATGCCTTTGAGCTCAAGCCAATTATCAAGCTCTTGATTCTCTGGGTTTTGCTGACAATAAGCACTTAAACGCCTTAGCGCATCTTTGCGTGATTGTGGCATTTTAAAAAAATCGAGTTCAGAATTGGCAACCCAATCAGGGCTTGGAAAATAGTGGTTAGTACTTTGCTGATTAAATTCATTCACAAGCTGAGTTACGAGATTGTGAGCCGCAGTAACACTCACTTGCTGACCAAGAACCGCACGTATGCCCGCTTCATAGTCTGACCAAATTCCCGGCAAACGAAGCCCAACACAAAGTGGCATCGCGCCTTTCAGCTCTTCATCTAAATGCTGCTCAATGGTTTGCGTGTCGGCGTCTAAATCAAGCACACGACGAATATTATGGATCACTTGCTGTAAATAACGGGTGTTATCTATATCAATCGCCACTTTAAAATGGTTTTTATGCTCAACAAAATGCGCAGTGAATTGCCCTTGGCAATATTTGTCTTTAAAAGTACGACCATAGCTCGTTGCACTCAGCCATTCTAGGCCACTAATTAAACGGCGCTGCAAAAAATCATGCAGTGCTTGCCAGTTATAAGGCGGCCTAAATGCCAGTGTTAAGGTTAGCGTGGCGCTTGGTTTTTTATCTGACTTGCGTAACTTTGAAGGAGCGATATTTAACTGCTTCAAAAAAGCATCATTAAAACGACGAATACTATTAAAGCCAGAAGCAAATGCGATATCTGCCACCGATAAATCTGTTTCTTGTAATAACTGCTTTGCAAAATTGCATTGGTTAAATAATCGATATTGGGTGATCGAGAGTCCAAAGTGTTGGTTAAACAAACGGCGTAAATAACGGCTCGACACCCCTAGCCTGTCTGCTAAAACCTCACAATCGTAGGCCTCACCTTTATCAATCAGTTGTTTTGCGCGTAATGCGGTGGTTTTAGTACCTAGCCAAGCTGGGCTATTCGGTGCACTATCTGGGCGACAGCGAATGCAGGGTCGAAAACCATCCTGCGCAGCCAAGTGCGCGTATTGGTAATATTCAACGTTCTTTTCTTGTGCTGTTGGTGCGGGGCAAATGGGTCTGCAATAAATGCCAGTACTTTTTACCGCCACAAAAAACACCCCATCAAAGCGTGGGTCGCGGCTTTGCCTTGCTGTTTGCCATTGTTGGCTAGTCATAATTATTCTCGTTACACGCTAATACCGTTAGCTTAACTGAATATTATTTTTTGACTAGCCAGTTTCGGACCTTAACTAATTAAACAGCTATTTAATTGCAGCTAAATATCGGCGCTCAACTTCCGGCCAATTGATCACTTCGTAAAATGCCGCAATATATTCAGGGCGACGATTTTGATACTTCAAGTAATATGCATGCTCCCACACATCTAGCCCTAAAATAGGTATGTGATTTTGCATAAGTGGACTATCTTGATTGAGGCTACTTTCAACAATCAATTGGTTATTTTCATCAACACATAACCACGCCCAGCCACTGCCAAAGCGACTTACCGCTGCATTCGTAAATTGCTCTTTAAATGCGTCAAAGCTGCCAAATGTATCAACAATTGCTGTATTTAATTCACCACTTGGCTGACCACCGCCGTTTGGTGTCATTATTTGCCAAAATAATGAATGATTATGGTGACCACCCACATGCTCTTGTACTGCTTTTTGTAAAGACTCAGGCATTGATGAAATAGTGCGTAGTAATGTTTCAGCATCTTGCTCAGAGTAATGGCTGCCCTCGAGTGCAGCATTCGCTTTATTGATATAGGTTTGATGATGCAAGGTGTGATGTATTTCCATGGTTTTCGCATCAATGTGCGGTTCAAGTGCATCATAGTCATAAGCTAAATCGGGTAATGTAAAAGGCATACTGATTCCTTATCGTTAATGTAATAACTGCGTTTTATGGGGATGGTCAGCTAATAGCTGGTTGATTCGGTTAATGAGTGTCGGAAATGCCGATGCCATGCTCGCAAATTTAACCAGCTCATAATAGGTTTTGTGATGATGGTGCAGCACCAAGATGCGAACCTGCTGCTCTGGGTGATTTAACAGCGCGCTTAATCGTTGATGAGCATGGCAAAGCCAGGTGCAGGCTTTATCTGGTTTTTGCATGACTTTAAATGTGTCGGCAAGATTCAAAGTGGCAACAACAAATGCTGCAATACAATGCTCTAACGAGCGAGTTACCGAATGGTTGATTGGAAAATTAGAAAACTGTGCGAGTAGTGTTTCAGCGCAGCTGCTGGCAACCGTGTAATGATCACGCGCAGTAATAAGCTCGCCAGATTCAAATGCTAAGTTGCCTTGATAAATTGCACTTTGCCAAGGGGCAAGCGCGTCATCAATGGCGTTCGAGGTTAACGGTGTGTGGCGTGTTGTTTGAGTCATAAAAATCACCTGCACTTATACCAATCATTCTATGTGTATTTAAACTACACATAGAAAAGATCAAATGCAAATGATTTTTATTTATATTGTTATTTGTTAATTTTAAGCTATAACAACATTACTTATTGATGCGCAAAGTCGATAAGCTCTTGGCCTGTTAGGCGGTAAATAATCCATTCGTTTTGCGGTTTAGCACCAATGCTGTCGTAAAAATCAATGGCTGGTTTATTCCAATCAAGTACCACCCACTCAAAACGACCACAGTCTTTTTCGAGTGCTTGCTTAGCTAGATATTGCATAATTTGCTTACCAGCACCTTTACCACGGCTATCTGCACTGACGTAAAGATCTTCTAAATACAAACCATTTTTACCAAGCCAGGTTGAGTAATTATAAAAATACACAGCAAAACCAATTGGTGTGTCGCCCTCTAAACAAATAACACTGTGAGCTGTAGCACCTTCACTGAATAACGTTTTTAAAATAGCTTGCTCGTCTGTTTTAACTGCGTCAGGTTCTTTTTCGTAGATAGCAAGTTCGGTAATAAAATGTAGGATTGTTGCAGCATCACTTGCGACTGCCGGACGAATTGTAATTGCGTTACTCACTCTGTATTCCTTTTTTACATCATTATTGTAACGCCCAGTTTATAAGGGCTTTAGCATGGTGTAAACGCCCTTTACAGAAATACACGGCATTAAAAAGGGGCTACTAAAAGTTAGCCCCATATGCTTTATTTACTCATCGACTTATACAGTACCGGAAGTACAAATAAAGTTAAAAAGGTAGCACTAACCAAGCCGCCAACAATAACCGTGGCAAGGGGCTTTTGTATTTCAGCCCCTATGCCTGTGCTAAGGAGCATTGGAATTAGCCCAAGCATTGAAGTAAGCGCAGTCATAAGTACGGGTCTTAGCCGTGAAACTGCGCCTTCAAATACTGCTTTGTCTTTGCTATCTCCCGCACTAATCCTTTGATTAATGCTTTCGACCATCACCACACCATTCAATACCGCAACACCAAATAGTGTAATAAACCCTACTGAACTAGGTACAGATAAGTATTGCCCAGAGACATACAATGCAATCACTCCCCCAATTACAGCCAAAGGAACATTGACAAGGATAAGCACCACTTGCGATAGGTTACTAAAAGCAAAATACAGCAATAACGCAATGAGTAATAAGGCTACTGGCACTACTATCATCAGCCGCTGCTGTGCCCGTTGCTGGTTTTCGAACTGCCCACCAATGGCTACACTGTAACCACTTGGTAGCTGTATTTTATCGGCTATGGCAGCGCGTATATCGGCAACTACAGAGCCCATATCTCGCCCCTGCACATTCGTTTGAATAACCACCCGCCTTTGAACATCATCGCGACGAACTTGTGGAGCGCCAGACTCTATTTGTACATCGGCTACATCACCCACCCTTACAATGGCACCCGTGGGGGTTTGCAGTCGAAGATCAGCAATCACATTCGGGTTTTGCCGAAAGCTTTTTGCTATACGCACATAAATATCATAGCGCTCATTGGCATTGATGATTTGCCCTGCAGATTGCCCGCCAATACCGTGCTGAACCACATCCATCAAATCAGCCACCGATAAACCAAAGCGCGATAATGCTAAACGGTTAGGTTTAACTATCAGCTGTGCTTCACCGCCTATTTGCTCCATAGCAACATCTTTAGCACCAGGTATTTGCTGAACTAACTGCTCAATTTGTTGGCCTTTTTCAGTTAAAACGCCCAGGTCACTACCAAATAATTTTATTGCCAATTGCGCTTTAACACCGGATAAAAGCTCATCTACTCGGGTTGCAATAGGCTGCGAAAAGTTAAACAAAAGCCCAGGAAATTGTTCAAGCTTGGCTTCCATTAGCTGCTGTAATTCGACCCGCGTTTTCGCGTTTACCCATTGCTCATGAGGTTTTAAGCCTAAATAGATTTCAATGTTGTTGACTGGTTCAGGATCACCCCCTACTTCAGCCCGACCGATTCGGCTCAGCGCATATTCCACCTCACTAAATTCAAGCAACATAGCTTCAAGCTTTGGTGCAACTGAGATTGCCGTTTCGAGACTTGCAGATGGAGCAAGTGTCACACGTAGATTAATAGTACCTTCTTCAAGCTCTGGCACAAATTCAGTACCCAACCTTGGTAGCATAACGGCCGCTACAATCAGTAATAACCCTGCTATCGCTAAAACGCTGCGTTTAGCCTGCAATGCTTTTTGTAAAGCCCGTTGATAAAGCATATCGATAGGTTTTAACAGAATACTTTGCTTTACTGTCACGCCCTTAGCAAATAAGTACACACACAGAGCTGGCACCACAACCAAGGCAACGATCACAGCACTAATAATCGCAAGCATAATACTTACAGCCATTGGCTGAAATAACTTAGCCTCAACGCCTTCAAAGCTAAACAGCGGTAAAAATACCGTTAGTATGATCAAAGAGGCAAAAAAGATAGGCCGTGCGACTTCTTTTGCAGCAATAGCCACCAGCTGCGAAGAGGGCTTATGTTGATTATGTTTAAGCCCTAAGTGCCTAAATACATTCTCAACCATCACAACAGAGCCATCTACCAGCATACCGATTGCAACAGCAATCCCACCCAACGACATTAAGTTTGCCGACAAGCCAAGCCATGCCATTACACTCAGTGCTAAGCCAATCGAAATAGGGATCGACAACAACACCAAAAATGTTGCCCTTAAATCCAACAAAAATAGCGCTAATACAATGATAATAAATACAAAAGCTAAAAGCAGTGCATCAACAACCGTTTGTACCGCTTGGCTTATAAGCTCTGCTTGGTCGTAAATGGCTTTAAATTCAACCCCTTTTGGCAGCGCTTGATTTATCATCTCGATACGCGCGTTAATGCCATCAATCGTTTGCTTGGTATTAGCGCCCATTCGCTTGAGCACGATACCAGTCACCACTTCACCACGATTGACTATTTCGCCTTGTTCATTGCGTTTAGATAAGGTGACAGCGCCTTGGCGGATTTCACTGCCAAGCTCAACATTCGCAACATTAGCCACTTGAACAACCGTCCCATCAATGGTTTTGATAGGTGTTTGTGCAATCTCAGCAAGCCCTTTTTCGCCTGGGGTAAACCAACCAGTACCACGAATAACAAGCTGCTCTTGACCACGGTTCATATACCAGCCACCCACATTACTGTTGTTAGCATCTAGTGCGTTACTAACATCTTGCTGTGTTAAGTCATAAGCAAGGAGCTTATTGGGGTTTATGTTCACTTGATACTGCTTTACCTCACCGCCAAATGACAGAATATCGGTCACACCATCAATAGGTAATATAAGTAATTTAACCACCCAATCATTCAAACTACGCAATGCCATGCTATCTATGTTGGCATCTGGCTTTGCTTCAAGTAAATACTGATAGACTTGTCCAAGCCCTGATGTATTAGGGCCCATGGTTGGCATACCCACACCATCTGGGATCAACTCTTTAGCAGACTGCAAACGTTCAAAAACCAGTTGCCTAGCAAAGTAAATATCGACGCCTTCTTTAAACACCACAGTGACGCCCGATAACCCTGTTTTAGAAATAGAGCGTACCTGCTCTACATCGGGCAGCGCATACATAACCGCTTCTATCGGGTATGTGATCAGCTGCTCAACTTCTTCAGCCGCAAGCCCTGGCGCTTCGGTATTCACTGCAACTTGCACATTCGTCACATCAGGAAAGGCGTCTAAATTAAGTTTTGGGATCATAAATGCACTCACTGCAATCGCTGCAAGCAAGGCCAATACAACCAGTAAACGGTTCTTTATCACCGCCTCTATTAATAAATTAAACATATATCACCTCTAGTGGTTATGCGGATCAAATCCGCCTTTAGCTAGCTGTGATGCAATAAAAAAAGCACCTTGGGTGACAACTTCAAGCCCGGCTTTGATACCTAACACTTCGCGATAATCACCAAAACGTCTGCCAAGGGTTACTTCATGGGCAGCAAAGCCACCATCGTCATCAACGACAAATAACTGCCAGTCACCATCTGCACTGCGTGTTAATGCGTTTTCAGGTACGGCAAGTACCTCTTGGTCTGTTTCAAAATGAAAATACACATCCGCAAACATGCCTGGGTGCAAACTATGCTGGGTGTTTTTTACCTCGAGCCTAACAGTTCGTGAACGTGTTTGTTCATCAATGGTATGTGCTTCTTGAATAACCCTTGCTTGATAGCGATTGCCGTTAACTTCTAACAGCGCCGTAGAGCCATTACTGATAGTACGGTCTTGATTAGCTGAAAGCTGAGCAGCAACCCAAAGCGCAGATTCATCGGCTATTAGCATCAGCTCAATCCCCGAATCTACTCGCTGACCTTGGGCAAAGTTATCGGTTAAAACAGCCCCAGATGTTTGTGCAAACAAGGTGTATTCACCGAGTTTTTCTGGGCTTATGGTGAGTGTTTGTGCAATAGCTTGTTTTGATAAACCAAAGGCAACTAACCGGCTATAAGCCACTTCATACTCGGCTTTGGCAGTTAAGATTTGTTTTTCGCTGACTGTGCCTGCGGTCATTTTAGTAACGCGTTGCCACTCGGCTTCTGCTAATCTAAATTCTGTTTGCTGGCTAGCCACTTCGCCACTAAATAAAGTGACTAAAGAGTCTCCTTTATTTACATGCTGCCCTAATAAGGCATGGCGTTTTACAACGATAGAATCAACACGCGGTGACACCACATAACTGGCATAGCCATTGGCTTTAATTTCGCCCGGTGCATACAAGGTTTGCTTGTGTTTTTTCAGCACAAGGCGCTCAACCTTGATATTAGCGAGTTGCTGTTGCTGCTCAGTTAAACTGACTTCATTAGCATGCTCAGCTTGCTCATTTTCTTGGTGGTTATGCGCTTGTTCTGTCGCATAAATATTTGTCACAGTCATATAGCATACGCACAGCAATGCGTAACGCATAAAATTTCTTAAATACATAGAGTGTCTCTTACTTAAAATGGGCTAAGCCCAAAAAATCTAAAAAAGGGTTTTTGATTAAGTAAGAGCTAAAATAGGTGGGCGATGTAGCGGTGCTAAGTCAGCCGATTTGAAGTTGAAATCAAGTGATTCAATTTTAGCGAAATAAACATCAGTAGGTTCAGACAATTGCAGCGAATCGACAAACGCAGGGCTGTGACAAACATGACAATGGCCTTTTTCGGCTGAGTCAGACAACTGTTTGCTAAGCTCGGCATGCTCTGATTGATGTAACTGGTGATCGCCATTGGCTGCGCAATGGGCTTCAAGGTCAATTTCTTCTGATAACAGTACCGAGGTGTGATTAAACGCAGCATTATGATCGGCCACATCAAAGCTATCCAGCAGTGGCTGGAGCAATAATACGCTAATCAAAATAATAAATGCAGCTTTCACATTGAGCCTAAAAATTAGAACTAAAAATTGGTACAACGGCGCTAAATTAACAAATCCACCGGCATTTGAACAGTAAATTATAATCTGTACACGAACAATGCATTACAAACATTTCAATACCACGGCACGCATGGTATAAAAATAAAGCAAATCAATAACTCGGTATTTTTATGGGACACGGACACCACCACCATCATCACGATACAAATAACCAAAGCACCCGCCAACTCATGCTGGCAGTTGCAATCAATGTGTTATTAACTGTCGCTCAGGTGATTGGCGGCCTTGTTTCTGGCAGTTTATCGTTAATTGCTGATGCACTGCATAATTTAAGTGATGCCTCGTCGTTATTCATTGCCCTAATCGCCCGAAAAATTGGTGCCAAACCTGCCAATGATCGTTATCAATACGGTTATAAACGCGCTGAAATTTTAGCAACCTTATTTAATAGTTTAAGTTTAATTGTGATTGGTGGTTACCTAATTATTGAAGCTATCTCCAACTATTTAAACCCTGAGCCCATTGATGGTTGGATCATCATTTGGGTTGCGGGTTTTGCGCTAGTTGTTGATCTTGTCACCGCTCTTTTAACTTACAAAGCAGGTGCTAAAGACAGCATGAATATTCGTGCTGCGTTTATACATAATGTGTCTGATGCATTAGCTTCAGTGGTGGTGATCATAGCAGGTACCTTAATTATTCTTTATCAATGGTATATTGTTGATTTAATTGCCACTATGCTGATTTCTTTGTATGTCATTTACCATGGTGTTTTGCTGTTAATAGCGAGCAGTAAAATATTGATGCAGGCAGCCCCTGATAATTTTGCTTTAGCAGCAGCTATTACTGAGCTCAAAACCCAATTTGCAATTACTGATATTGATTATCTCAAAACGTGGCAAATAGACGATCATCACGTTCATTGCGAGCTAAAGTTTAGTGCCAAGCACAACATCAATAACGATGAAATACGTCACTTTTTGCATGATAACTTTGCAATTGAAAGCTGCACCATTGAACAAGTTTTAGTGTAAATGTTACGCGTTATCATTTACTATTCAGTTTTGTTTTAACAGCAAACTGAAGGAACAAACCTTGTTGAAGTTGTGGTTACGTCGTACGCATTTATTGCTTGCCTTAGTAAGCGGTTTATTTTTGATTTGTTTAAGTTTGACCGGTGCGTTGCTTATTTACGCAAAAGACATTCAATACCTTACTCAAAGCGATAAATGGACTGTAACACCAGCGGCTTCAGCACTTGATTTTGATAGCCTCATAAAACATGTTTCAGCTTCAACTAAACAACCGGTTACCCTGTTAATGCCTGAGCAGCGCAGTGATCTTGCCTGGCAATTACAGTTAGCTAATAACCGCTATGTCAGTGTTAACCCATACAATGGTCAAGTTCTACATGAGTACGATTACTACAGCACGATTTATGGTTTTACCATGGCTTTGCACCGCTGGTTGCTTTATGAAGATGCCGATAAGAACCGCCCGCTAAGAAATTGGGTTTCGGTATGTGCTCTAATACTCATTTTTGAGATTCTGCTCGGTTTTTATATTTGGGTTAAGCCAAAAAATCGTATTAAACGTTTGGCTATTAAGCGTAAAGCAAAATTCAGAGTGCTGATGTATCAGCTACATACCGTTCTGGGTGTGTATTTTTTAATTCCACTCATTTTAATTGCTTACACAGGTATGGCGTTTAACTGGAAGCCACAAACCAAAGCCGTATTAGAATTTGTGATGCAAGGTACAGTTGAAGATAGACCAAAACCACCAGCCGTTATTCCCCCTTTAGATGCTACGCCATTTCAAGTGCAAAAAGCGTTTGATAACGCACAAACTGTATTTCCTGAGGGTAAGTTATTTAGAATTTATTTACCGAAAAAACCAACTGATAACATAGGTTTTAGAATAGAGAACCCGGGTGAAAGCCATGCTTATAGTTGGGTATGGGCGAACCCATATTCAGCAGATATTGTTGCAAGCTATGATGCCAGCCAAAGCTCATGGACCACGCAAACATGGAACTTTAAATATAAGTTTCATATTGGTGATTTTGCAGGCTCTATCGTGCAATTACTGTGGTTACTATTTGCTTTATCACCGTTGTTTTTCACGATTTCAGGTGTTTACTTTTGGTACAAACGGCATTACAAATAAACAACCATTACTAAACATACCATTCGCCATGAATAATGAGCTCAAAAATGCCTTTAACACCGAAATGATATTGGCTAAAACGAGTTATGAGAAAGCAGATTACACAACCGCTTTTTATCACTTAGAGCGGGCTCATATTCTCGGTCAAAGCTATATTATTCCGCACACTTACTCACATTGGTGGATGTGTAAAATTGGTTTTAAAACCCATAATACCAAGGAAATAATTGGTCAGTTTGTTCGTATGGCTGCTTCAATTGTATTTTCGCGTATTTGGGTACCACTCGGTAATACCGGCGGCACTAATGTTAGCCCTTTCAAACCAATGCCTATACCTGACGACTTAAAACGCTTTTTAAACTAGTGCCAGCTAATACCAACCCGCAATAATACTTAATCATTTTGAGGGATTAAACCTGTCGCTAACGGCGTTAAAAATTTCTCATTTAGAACAACTAAATAACGAAATTTTTGCCTTGTTATCAACGAGGTTTTATTGCCTCAAAATAGACTACTTAATTAAGCGGATTGGTATAAAAACACAGCTACAGTCCTGCTAAACCTAATAGCTATTTGCTAAATAACTAATTTAAAAGTAGGTACAAAACAATACAGCTAATTATTGCAAACAATTATCATTAGCCTTGCCTTTACACTTCTTTACATTTAGACTGCCGCACAATCACATAATAAATACCGATTTAACAAGGACAAGCATGTTAAAAACCTCACTTACTCTGGTCGCTCTTGCAATTAGCGGCCAATCATTTGCTGATAATGCCATCAATAAAAAACTTACCGCAGAAGAAATGGAACACGTTGTTGTATCGGGCAGCCGTGTATTTGAAAGCATTGATGAAGTACCCGCTTCTGTCACGATTATTAGCCAAAAGCAAATTGAAGAGCATTTAAAAGTTAATCCAGAACTACAAAGCTTACTTGCGCAAATGGTACCTGGTCTTGCACCCGATACAGGTAGTTCGAGTAATACAGGTCAGAGTTTACGTGGCCGTGCACCACTTGTGATGATTGATGGTGTGCCACAATCTACACCACTCAGAAACGGTTCGTTAGGGGTCAAAACACTCGACCCAAGTGCCATTGCACGTATTGAAGTGATCAAAGGGGCTACCTCTGTTTATGGTAATGGTGCATCGGGCGGTATTATTAACTACATCACAAAACAAGCAACAAGTGATGGTCAGCCTGAAGGTGAAATTAGCCTATCTTCACGCTTTAGTGCAGTAAAACTTGAAGAAAGCGCTGGTGCCCGTGTCTCTGCAGCGATTAACGGCAGAGCTGATAAAGTTAGCTACTTATTTACCGCAAGTTACGAAGAAAATGGTGTTCAACGTGACGCAGAAGGCGATATTCTTGGCTTACAATATGGTTTATCTGATGCAGTAACCGAAAACTACTTCACCAAACTAGGTTATGATTTTGACGATGAGAAGCAACTGCAATTTAGCTATAACTACTTTAGCTCTCAACAAAAAACCGATTTAGGTGACGTAGTTGGTAACCTAAACGATGGCGAAAAAACCTATGCCATTCATGTACCTAAAGAGCTGCAAAAGAAAGGTAAACCACAAGGCCCAGATGGTAACGAAAACATTACCTTAAAATACACAGACTATGCCCTGTTTACTAATACCCAAATGACGCTCGATCTTTACATGCAAGACATCGAGAACGTGTTTTTCTTTTCTACCAACCTAGCTAACCCAGACGAAGGCTACGAAGGCGGCCAATCAATTATTCGCTCTGAAAAGAAAGGGGCGCGCGCTACCTTTAATACCCTTGTTGATTTTGACAATGTTGAAGCTACCTTCATTTATGGCCTAGATGCACTGAATGATGTGACGTCTCAGCCACTTGTAGATGGCCGTGTTTGGGTACCAGAAATGGATATGGAAAGCCTTGCTGGCTTTTTACAAACAAAATGGGTTATCAATAATGATTTAGTTATTAAAGCGGGTGTGCGCCAAGAGAGCATTGATTTAACCGTTGATGACTATGAAACCTTAAAGCTTTGCCGCTCAGAAACACAGTGCTCAGTGCCGCTTAGTGTAAAGGGTGACACCATAGATTATGATGCAACCACTTATAATGTAGGTGTGAAATACAATTTACTTGAGGCCTTCAGCCCGTTTGCCAATTATTCACAAGGCTCTGATATCTCAGATATTGGCCGCCTATTACGTGCAGCAACGGTAAATGATATTGGCTTAATTCAAACAGAAGCATCAATCATCGATAACTATGAAATTGGTTTTACCTCACAGTTTGATGACTTACGTTTTGAATTTGCAGCCTATCGCAGTACATCAGAATTTGGCACCACGAATAGCTTTAATGAAGTAACTGGTGTGTATGAGCCGGTACGTGCACCGCAAGAGATTTGGGGTTACGAAACATTAGTTGATTATAAAATTAATCCAACTCTAAAACTGGTTGCAACTTACAGCTATGTTGAAGGTAAAAACACCGAAGACGACATTTACTTAGGTTCGCGCCAAATAAGCCCACCAAAAGGCACTGCTAACTTAAACTGGCAGCCTAATGATGAATTATCACTGACGGTGAGTTATTTATATGTGGGTTCACGCAAACGCTTTGAACCAAATACAGACGGCGATTATGTTGGCGACCAAGGGCCAATTAGCAGTTACAACCTGTTCAACCTAAGCGGCCGTTATAACTTTAGCGATAACTGGCAAGCGTTTATGGGTGTAGAAAATCTATTTAACAATGATTACTACCCTGCCCGTGCCCAGTCATACACCTACGGTGGCTATAACATTAAAGGTTTAGGTACCACTGTGACACTTGGTGCAACCTATAGTTTCTAAATTAAACTTTGTTTAGAACAACAAGCCCTTCTTAGTAAGGGCTTTTTTCATTTAAAAATAGAAACGATAAACTGTTCATTTATCAACCATTAACGCAAACTTAAACGAGAATCACAATCAATAGTAAACAACTGATTTACAAAGGAAAAAGTTTGCAATCTTGTTTTTATATACTACAATTACCGCAACTTGGAATTTGAGGACAGCATTATGAAAGGTAACCAAAAAGTCATAGATAGTTTTAACAAACTACTCGCAAACGAATTAGCTGCTATAGATCAATACTTTATTCATTCTCGTATGTATGACGATTGGGGCCTAAATAAGCTGTATGAGCGCCTTAACCACGAAATGGAAGAAGAAAAAGATCACGCTGATTGGTTGATCAAACGTATTCTGTTTTTAGAAGGCGTACCAAACATGACTAAGCGTCGTGACCTATTAATTGGCTCAGACGTAAAGAGCATGATGCAAAATGACCTTACACTTGAGCTAGAAGTGGTTGACTGTGTTAAAGAAGCCATTGCCATCTGTGAACAAGAAAAAGACTATCAATCACGTGAAGTGCTTGAGAAGCTATTGTTTGATACAGAAGAAGATCATGTTTACTGGTTAGAACAACAGCTTGGTCTAATCGACAAAATTGGTAGCCAAAACTACCATCAATCTCAAATGGGCGAATAGAGGCTAATTGTATGAAAGGTGATAAAAGCGTCATTGCTGCACTTAATAAAGTATTAGCGAATGAATTAGTAGGTATTAACCAATACTTTTTACACGCTCGTATGTTTAAAGATTTTGGTTTTTCAAAATTAGACAAAGCTGATTACAAAGTATCTATTCAAAAAATGAAAAACGCCGACCGTTTAATTGAGCGTATTTTGTTTTTAGAAGGTTTACCAAATTTACAAGATTTAGGCCGCCTACGTATAGGTGAAAACTCTGAAGAAATGATCGAAGCGAATATGAGCTTTGAACTTGATTCATTACCTGATCTTAAAGCGGCAATTAAACTTGCTGAAGAGAAAAAAGATTACATCAGCCGTGAAGCGCTAGATAACATCTTAAATGAGCAAGAAGAACAGATTGATTGGCTTGAAACACAGCAGCAGTTAATCAAAACCGCAGGGCTTGAGAATTACCTGCAATCTCAAATGTAATTTGCTAAAACTTAAAAAAGCAGCCTAGGCTGCTTTTTTTATGGCTAAAATTTGTGATTAATCGTCTTCGCGATCAATGATTGACACTTTATTACTTAAAATTAAAGAATTAGGAATTAAATGCACCGCTCCCTCGCCTTTAATTGTGATATAGCGCAAATTAAGATCAATCACAGTGCCCTTTGAGTTACTCACTTCAATGTAATTACCAAGCTTAATGGGTTTATAAAGCACAATCATGACACCTGCGACTAGGTTTGAAATAGCATCCTTCAACGCAAAACCCAAAGCAAAGCCTGTTAGGCCTAAGCCAGCAACTAACGCGGCTACGTCAAAACCCAGTTTCGATAACGCCAGCACAATACCAATGAATAATAAAATAGCACGCTGCGAGTTAGAAATCAGCCGAAAAGTTTCAAGAGCGGTTGAATCAAAGCGACGTTGAAACTGTTTAATAGCGCGGTCAATAATAAGGCTTGCTATATAAAAAGCAGCAAGCACTAAAAATGCTTGAATAAATTGGCTAGTCATAGAATTATCAGTTAAAAAATAAAGCCATCATAGGCTTAAAATTGTGTGATGGAAACTATTATTGCTTTTCAAACACACAAGACACGTCAGGTTTACTCAGCGTGTAAGTAATATCGGCATTATCTTTAAAACGCAGATCTTCTGTTGTTGAACCGTTGTCGCCTTCATTATCACAGCGAAAATAGCGCTTAGTTCTAACAATGCCATTTACAAAGTATTTTAACTTCGAACTGACAACACAGTAGTTAGGGATCTTCTTCACCTGGGTTCCGTTATGTAAGTCACTAAAGTCGATTAACGTTCCTAACCTAAAGCCTTGCGTAGGTTCTTTTATCAATGCAAAGGATGCGTTTTGGCAAACCGCATCGCTACCCTCTTTTACTTTATAATTGCCTTGTTTATCTTTTATCAAAGCCAAAAACTGCGTTTTATTGCTTGGCTTTACATCAAGCAAAGCACTTGCATAAGACGATGTTGAAAACAAAAAAAACACTAAACAAAAGTAATATCTCATTGAAAATCCATAAACTTATAGACACTTAACTAGCATAGCATGCTGATTATGGTTGGTGAATTAATTACCTACTAGTTAATACGACTAAAACATGAAATTAGTTCTGTGATTTAACTTCTCATAGGAAACAAAGCTGTTTATATGCTATAAATTTTAAAGTGACATCTTTGGAGGGAATCTTATGAAATTAATCAAACTAATTACCTTAACGACATTTCTTGCTTTAACAAGCATGCAAAGCCTGGCGAGTGATGACGAATGGAAATCGATTGCCGAGAAAAAGGTAAGCTACAAAAGCGAAACCGATACTGTTAACCCAATCACTAGCAGTCGTTACAGCCATATTAAAATTAAATGTACTCATGGCACAGTGAATCTTAAGAAAATTAAAGTTATTATGAATACCGGTGAAGAAAAGGTGTTTGATAACCTTGGTGTTTTAACCAAAGGAATGTCATCACGTAGCTTAAGTTTACCTGACAAAAACGACGCCAAACTCGATAAAATCAAACTTGAATATGAATCGGTAGGCAGCACAGCCCTGAGTATGGCAGGTGTAACCGAAAAAGCCGAAGTCGAAATTCTCGCGAAAAAAGCTAAGAAAGATGATTAAAGTTGCGAGTCAATGATCTTTGAGACCATGCACCTTAAGTAGCAGCAGCTTTATACTGCTACTTTTAAATACAAACGCGAGAAACACGTTTCACGCCTACGAGTGCCCATGTAGGTCCTCATTTATGGCGACAAAAACCGTGGAAATTTTCACGTAGGAACGGCTTCAGCCGTGAACCTTTAATGTTCGGCGTAAAAATGCCTCCCAAACGATGCGCTATTTAATATTTTTTGGCAATAAAAAAGGCCATGTTACGCTTACAACATGGCCTTTTTGCATTGACACAACTTAGAAATCTAAGTTTGATAAAACATCATCATCAACGTTATTAGACAAGGTCACTTTA
Organism: Pseudoalteromonas sp. S1650; assembly: GCF_005887195.1. Classification (NCBI taxonomy): domain Bacteria; kingdom Pseudomonadati; phylum Pseudomonadota; class Gammaproteobacteria; order Alteromonadales; family Pseudoalteromonadaceae; genus Pseudoalteromonas; species Pseudoalteromonas sp. S1650. The sequence continues at coordinate 24,320 of NZ_PNDF01000064.1, forward strand.
AGTTTAGGGGTACGCGCCATTTCACGTTTAATCGCAAAATTAGCTTCTTCGTTACGCGCCCAACTACGACGAGCAATACCGTTGTTTACATCAAATAAGAGCATAGATTTCAAACGACGCTCGGCAGCTTCACTACCATCGAGTAGCATACCAAAACCGCCGTTGATCACTTCGCCCCAGCCAACACCGCCACCGTTGTGGATAGATACCCAAGTAGCACCGCGGAAACCGTCACCAATTACATTGTGAATCGCCATATCTGCTGTGAAGCGGCTACCATCATAAATGTTTGATGTTTCACGGAAAGGTGAATCAGTACCACTTACATCATGGTGGTCACGCCCAAGAACAACCGGACCAATTTCGCCACGATTAATAGCATCATTAAAGGCTTTAGCGATTTCAGCGCGGCCTTGTGCATCGGCATATAAAATACGAGCTTGCGAACCAACAACCAGTTTGTTTTGCTTCGCATCTTTGATCCATGTGATGTTGTCTTGCATTTGCTGTTGGATCTCTTCAGGCGAGTCTGCCATGATTTTATTTAAAACGTCTGCAGCAATCGCATCTGTTTTATCAAGATCTTCAGGTTTACCTGACGTACATACCCAGCGGAATGGGCCAAAACCGTAGTCAAAACACATTGGGCCAAGAATATCTTGTACATATGATGGGTATTTAAAATCAATACCGTTTTCAGCCATTACATCGCCACCAGCGCGTGATGCCTCTAGCAAGAACGCATTACCGTAATCAAAGAAGTAAGTTCCTTTTGCCGTGTGCTTGTTAACAGCATCGGCGTGGCGTTTAAGCGTCGCTTGTACTTTTTCTTTAAATACTTCTGGCTCTTCACGAATTAAACGATTTGACTCTTCATAGCTGATATCAACCGGGTAGTAACCGCCTGACCATGGGTTATGAAGTGAAGTTTGGTCTGAACCTAAGTGAATGAAAATATCTTCAGCTAAGAAGCTTTCCCATACATCAACCACGTTACCGATAAAGGCAATTGAAACCACTTCTTCATTTTGCTGAGCCGTACGTACACGCTCAACAAGCTCTGGCATGTTATCAATTAGCTCATCAACCCAACCTTGTTGATGACGCTTAATAGCTGCTTTAGGGTTAACCTCAGCACACACGGTAATACAGTTAGCAATGTTACCCGCTTTAGGCTGCGCACCACTCATACCGCCTAAACCAGCAGTTAAGAAGATCTTACCTTTTGGTGATTCGCCTTTTTCCAGTACTTTACGGAATGCATTCATTACCGTAATGGTTGTACCGTGAACAATACCTTGTGGGCCAATGTACATAAATGAACCCGCAGTCATTTGACCGTATTGAGTTACACCCAGTGCATTGAATTTTTCCCAGTCATCCGGCTTCGAATAGTTCGGGATCATCATACCGTTCGTTACAACCACACGCGGTGCTTCAACTGATGATGGAAATAATCCCATAGGGTGACCCGAATACATGTGTAGCGTTTGGTCTTCTTCCATTTCGCTTAAGTACTTCATGGTTAATAAGTACTGCGCCCAGTTTTGGAATACCGCACCGTTACCACCGTAAGTGATTAGCTCTTCAGGATGCTGTGCTACTGCAGGATCAAGGTTATTGTCGATCATTAACATGATAGCGGCAGCTTGTTCGCATTTAGCCGGGTAATCACTGATTGAGCGCGCTTTAAGCTCATAGTTAGGCTTAAAGCGATACATGTAAATACGGCCAAATTGCTTAAGCTCAGCGGCAAATTCAGCGGCTAATTCTTTGTGCCATTCTTTAGGGAAATAACGCAATGCGTTACGAATCGCTAATTGCTTTTCGTCAGCCGATAAAATGTCTTTACGTTTTGGAGCACGGTTTGCATCACTTGGATACGGTTTTGGCTCTGGTAATACGCTTGGGATACCTTGCTTAATTTGTTCTTGAAAAGTCATTATTTGCTCCCTTAGTTAACTTTAAACGCTTGCGATTTAACAAGTTCTACCATGGCATCAATGTCTGGCTTAAGTAAGCGGTCTTCTTCTAATTTGGCAACTTTGCTGCGAATGAGCGCAAAGTTTTCTTCAATGATGTCTGAACACTTGTTAGGACGTCTAAATTCGATTGCTTGCGCTGCATACATCAGCTCAATAGCAAAGATTTTATCAAGGTTACCTAAAATCTGGTTTAACTTACGACCAGAGATACTACCCATAGATACGTGATCTTCTTGGCCCATTGATGTTGGTACGCTGTCTGCTGATGGTGGGAAACACAATGATTTATTTTCTGTTACCAATGCCGCAGTCACATATTGCGGGATCATCATGCCAGAGTTTAAGCCACCCGATGTCGTTAACAAACGTGGTAAGCCGTGTAAGCCCTCAAGCAGTAAGTAACAACGACGATCAGCAATGTTACCAAGCTCTGCCGCTGCGATTGATGCGTAATCTAATACCATAGCAAGTGGTTGACCGTGGAAACCACCACCCGAAATGGCTTCTTCTTCGCTGATCACAATTGGGTTATCTGTTACAGAGTTCATTTCTGTTTCAGCAAGCTCTTTTAAATGGTAGTACGCGTTACGCGATGCACCATGAACTTGTGGAATACAACGTAATGAGTAAGGGTCTTGAACACGGTCACAATCAGTGTGTGAAGCCATGTTTTCAGAGCCTGCAAAAAAGCTACGCATACGTGCTGCAACTTCAACATTACCTTTAAAAGCACGAATTGCGTGTAACTCTTCACGGAACGGTGATTCGCTACCTTGCATACCTTCAATGCTCATAGCACCTGCGATATCTGCAAGGTCTAATAAGTAACGCATTTTAGTAAGCGCAGTAATGGCATGCGATAAAATAAACTGAGTACCGTTAATTAATGCTAGGCCTTCTTTAGCATGTAAATCTAAAGGCGCTAAACCATGCTCTTTTAATACCTCTGCTGCTGGCTTGATTGTGTCGTTTACCCAAAACTCACCTTCACCTAAAAGAGGTAAGAATAAGTGTGATAACGGTGCTAAATCGCCTGACGCGCCAACTGAGCCTTGCTCTGGTACAACAGGGATAATATCAAGTTCAATAAACTTAAGCATACGCTCAACAACGGTTAAACGAATACCTGAAAAACCTTGGCTTAATGCGTGTACTTTGGTGATTAGCATCAGCTTTGAAATCGGTTTAGCGATTGGCTCACCCACACCAACAGCGTGTGTGATCAATAAGTTCTTTTGTAAAAGGTTAGTTTCTTCTGGAGAAATTTGTGTATCACACAATGGGCCAAAGCCCGTATTGATACCATAAATGGCTTTATCTGAGGCAGCCATTTTGTCTACGTTTTGGCGGCTTTTATTAATTTTATCAATTGCTTCTTGGCAAAGCTCTGCCTGTAACGTACCGGCTGCAATAGCATTAACGCTATCTAACGTTAATTGGTCAACACCATACTTAAATGTCATTTATAACTCCTAAAGAACAGGATTAAGTTTTATTTAGGTGGAGTCTAGCTTGCTCTAGTTGTTTTACAAATGCATAATTATCGTTATTCATTCCAGATTTATCGAACTTAAAGAAGAGCTATGCAAGTTCATGACGTAGACCTGCGCTTATTGCGCGTTTTTGTAGCAATTGTTGAGTGTGGCGGGCTTTCAGCCGCAGAGTCACGTTTGAATATTGGCCGCTCCACCATCAGTGCGCATTTATCAGATTTAGAAGTAAGGCTTGGTATTAAATTATGTAAACGTGGCCGCAGTGGTTTTGAAATAACAGACGCTGGCGCCATCACTTATCAGGCATCAATTGAACTGCTTCAGCAATGCGAAGCCTTTGCTAATACCGTAGCAAGCTCTAAAAACGAGTTATCGGGGCGTTTAAGTATTGCCATGATAGATACCATGGTCAGCGACCCACGTTGTGCCATTCCCCGCGTAATCGCAAAGTTAAAGGGCAAAGGTAAAAACATTCAGTTCGATATTAATGTGTGCGAGGCACGAGAGGTAGAAACCGCAGTAGCCAATGGCCGTTCATTAGTAGGAATTGGTGTTAGCCGCCATCATATTCGCGGGTTAGATTACACCGCCCTACACAATGAAACTAACTTTTTGTATTGCGCAGTCGGTCACCCATTATTTGAGTGTGAAGATAAACAAATAGATGAGCTCATTAAAGAAGCCGAAGTGATTACCAGTAACTACATGCGTGATAAAGAAAGCCGAAACGACGGTTTAAACTATCAAAATAGTGCTGTTGCTTATCATGATGAAGGTATTGCACATTTAATTTTATCGGGTGAGTTTATTGGTTATTTACCCGATCACTACGCACAGTTCTGGGTCGATAAAGGCATTTTTAAAGCTATTCAACCGAGTAAATATCACTACGATATTCCTGTGGTATTGATCACCTCAAAAACGAATGCCAGCTCGCCTTTAGCAAATGCCATGATTGACGAAATTAAGCGTTGTTATTCGGTTTAGCTTTAAACTTTTTTATTAAACTAAAAGCAATCAAAATCAGACCAAAAATACCAAGCAATATACGAGCTATGTTGCTTTTAAATAGCGCCTGTTCATAACTTTGAATCATTTTACCATTAAGTTTTAATTGATGGACTTTATACGCTTCGGCACTTTTATCATACGAAGCCAAAATATGAACGTTATCATTTAAGCTAATTGGTAAGTTAGTTGGTCTAAGGAATGTAGTCGTCTTCTCAGTACCAACAACTGTCATGAGTTTACATTTAAATTTGCCACAATTTCTATGTGAATCATAAAAGCGTTGTACTACGCCCTGCTCATCTATTAGTTGCTCTTTTATAGGCAAATCCAAAAAATAGGATGCGGCAATAATCTGTACTAACCCTATAAAAAATAAATAAGAAGATAAAAATTTTTTTTCTTCTTTTTTGTGAATTGAGTTATTGGTGACTGGTGCGGCGTATTAAGCATTGAGCTGTGGTTCTTTGAGTTCTTTAATTAATACGAGGCTAAAGGCGATCAAAGCAAGGTTTGTAGTCACAGGATTAAACGCTTCGACTAACAGTGCGGGCTGTAAAACAGCAACAAACAGCATTAGCCCCACTAAAGCAGCTATGTTGAGAATATTGATTAAGATTGATCGATAGAAAATAAAAAACAGCACGGCAAATATAATTTCACCTATGCCAGCTGCCCGAGTAATGAGCATTGAAATTTCAGCATTAAAACCAAAACTTGCCGTCATTTGTTGTTCTAAGGGGGCTATGTGAAGAAGTTTTGGCATCAGCCCATGATAAAGCCAACTAAAGCTGATAATAAATCTAGCTATTTGAATCGTTGTTAAATGCTTCATTAGACACGTTTGTTTTGTGTGCTCTGATATTCAGAGCACACAGTAAAGCTTATAAGCTAGTAGGTTTACCGAAACGGTTCTCAGCTTCATCACCTGCTAAAAAGCCATTTTCGATTAACGCCCAAATACCACCAATCAGTGGAACTAAGCCAATCAGCACCCACCAACCTGATTTATTACGGTCGTGCCAGCGTTTAACTTGAACCGCAAGCGAAACCCACATAAGCGGGATATAAAAGATTAGTGTGATTACAGAGATTGCTGTTTCATTACCACCTGTTAATAATGCAACTACGAACATAAAAACAAATGAAGCTACAATAATACCTAAGAAAGAATACCAATAAGTCTTACGAGGAATACGTCCTTTAAAAGAAAATAAGATTTCTTTCATGCTTAAGGTAGTTGTTTCTGTTGACGCTGTAGCAAGGTTTGCTTCTGGTGCTTGATATACGTTTTCTGACACTGTCATTTCCTTTGATATGTGTTAAGCAAACTAACTAAACTTAGCCTGCTGATTTATATTGTTAAATTAGCTGAATATAGCGTGAATAAGATACCACAAAATGATTAAATATAGGTACTAAAAATTTCTGAAAGCTATAGAAAAGTAAGTATTAGCGCATAAAAAAGCACCCTTAGGTGCTTTTAATTAGTTCGGTTGTTGCCAATATTTGGCGTATAAATTTGGGTAAGTTTGTTTTAAAAACTTGGCCTTATCTTTAAAGCGTTTACCTTTTGGTTGCTCAAGGCCTGATGGTACAAAGGGTAATTCGTCATCATTACGCTCTTCGTAAAGCATACCGGCAATTAAATCGTACTCATCTAAATACGGGTAAGGCTGTTCGTTTAAATGATAAACAGGCGTACACTCAGCAATTGAGTCTGGGTTTTCAAGCGCTTTCAAAAAAGCCTGTTCACCACGTGAAATAAGCCAACATAAAAACTCAGAAAAACCATAATCGTCGTTACATCCGGCCATCACATATGCAGCGCCAAATAAATCCCAGGTATAAGCTTTACGCATACGTAGGTTAAACTGCTTATCGAACTCCATCAGCTGTTGGTCAGATAAATCAGTAAGCTTTGCTTTTAATACATTACAAACAGACTCAGGCTCGGCAGTTTTATCTTCGGCAGTCACGAGTTGCCAAAATTCACTTTCGCTTAAAACACTCATGATAAAATCTCTTTCACGCGCCCTACTTGACCATCATCAAGCTGTACTTTAATACCATGCGGGTGATTTGGTGATTTAGTTAAAATACGGGATACCACACCTTGAGTTAACTGACCTGTTCGTTGATCTTGTTTTAATACAATGTTGACTTCGCAGCCAATTGAAATTTGTGAACGCGTAGGCACTGCCATTGCTATATCTCTTTCAATAATTTTTGCCGATTATAGCCATTTGCAGCTGGCTTACCAAATTAAACCTGTTTGATTGGGCTGTTTTTAAGCAGCGCCTTTGGCAATATCTCATTTAAACGTTCAGTGATGGCTTCAGCTTTACCTTTTATTTGAAAGTCATAACCTTGGCCGTTGCCATCTAATATGACGGCTAAATAGTTATCAGCAACTTTCAGTTGCGTAATACGGCTTAATTCAACAGTCTTTTCTTGCTCGCCATAATAAACCTGCTTAACCGTTAAGCTCGTGTCTGTTGTCGTGAGTGTTTTACTCAGGGCTGTTTTGGCTGCAAATTTTTCTGTTGAGCGATAGGCTTGCACCATAAAAGCAATTGCAAATATAAAACCGGTAAAACTTGAAATAGGTAATGAGTCTGATTGCAAGCTGTACACACCTACACAAATAAATAACACAGCAAGAGCCAGGTTTAATCTAACCATCTGTTTAGGGTCTAAATTTAAGTACATTATTATTCCTTTAAAAATGAAATTGCTTTTACATTGATAGCTAAATCTTTTGCACTCAATTCTTTGATAATTAGACTGCTAATTAACTGGGTTTGCTCAGCGGTTATCGGCAGCTCTTTACAATAACAACTGACTTTTAGTGATTGCGGTAGCTTTTTTAGATCAGCAGTATGCGTTAACCATGAAAATTCGTGTACTTGTTCTTTTGCTAGTTCGCACGCTTGCGTTAAAGCAACTCGAATAACCTTATCTAGACGCTTTTCTGTTTTAGTCATGTTCTGCTTGTTGTTTTTTAAATTCTTCGTAACTGTCTTGCTGGCGTTTAACACACTCATGGTATTCTTTATCTGCCAAATAATTGCATTCACTTAAACGTGCTGATTGAATTTCATGATAACGGGCATCAGAGCTACACGCTGATAAAACCACTGCAAGCGTTGCAATCACGGCTAATTTTAAAGCGTTAAAAAACATTAAATTTCCTTCATGTAGTTATACATTGGTGCTGCAATTTCCTGTATATTGCGTGGGTTTAAATATTACAACCAAAGGGTTCTATATGATGTTGTCGCAGTTACAACAGCTGTTTCAGCGTATCGATAAAAGTAAAATTTTTCAATCATTTGTTATTGCTGTCATTGTTATTTCAGCACTAACTGTGGGGGCACACACCTATTCGTTACATCCAACAGTTGAGCTTGCCTTACATTGGATGGACTTAGGTATCACGGTATTCTTTTTAGTTGAACTGGTGATCCGCTTTATCGCAAGCCGAGGCTTTAAAGACTTTTTCAGCAAAGGTTGGAACATTTTCGATTTTATAATCGTGGTGGGTAGCCTTTACCCTGCAGCAGGCTCAACAATTTTTATCGCTCGATTACTGCGTATTTTCCGCGTATTGCGACTAGTGTCGATGATCCCAGAACTTAGACTGCTGGTTAACTCGCTTCTAAAAGCTATTCCGCAAATGGGCTATATCGCCCTGCTCATGTTCGTGATCTTCTATATTTATGCCGCCATGGGTAGCATGCTGTTTGCTGACATCAACCCAGTACTGTGGGGCGATGTGTCTATTTCGATGCTCACCCTATTCAGGATTGCAACGTTTGAGGATTGGACCGATGTTATGTATGAAACGATGGCTGTGTATGAGCTCAGCTGGATTTTTTATCTAACCTTCATCTTTTTAACAGCCTTTGTATTTTTAAACATGATGGTTGGTGCTATTTTAGAAGTTATGTCTGAAGAGCATCGTAACGCCCGTGAAGAGCAAACATCTGATGCCGACATGCCTGCAACTAAAGGGCAAATTGCTCAGCTGCAAGCTGAAATGGCCGAACTAAAACAACTACTGAAAGAAAAGCAGTAAGGTTTTTAAATAATTGTTTTTAGCTATTAGGCGCTAGACCTTAGCGCCTTTTTTTACCCTCTTTTTCTACTTTCCATGGCGGGTTTAAGCGGTTTTCTCCGGCCCAATACAATTTAATTTTATTCCCTGATGGGTCTTTTAGAATTGCTTCCGTCCATAAATAACGCTGTGCAGTAGGCGGCTGTTCAAAGCGAATGCCTTTTTCAACAAGGCTTGCATAGAGCTCATCGAGCTGCTCATGTTCAAAATAAATTACCGCACTATTATTATAATTACCGGTTTCTAATGACAGCGAAAATGTGGCATCACCATCAGGGCATTGAAAGCGTGCGTAATGCGGAGTATCTACTATCTGAATCATTCCCAATGTTAAGTAAAAAGCCACCGCTTCATTCATATCCTTTACAGGTAACGTCACCTGATTGAGATTCATTTGCTACTCCCATGTAATGATTTATTCGCTGCTTCAGCATATCGCGTTCATTGAATTAAGCAAAAGATAAGTGACGAAAGTAAAGTTAACGAGTTTCAAGGGGAAAGTTAGCGAGTTACGAGGGTAAAGTTTGCGAGATACAAGTTTGTAGGAGGCGTTTCAACGCCGAACATCTAAATTCACGGCTGAAGCCGTTCCTACGAGATTCATCGTAGGCGTGAAACTTGTTTCGCGCGTTTGTAAGTCGTGCTTTAGCGCGTAATTAGAAAAATGTTTAAAGTTTTGTCGCTATAAATTTCGACTTTCACGGCTGAAGCCGTTCCTACACGAGTTCCATGTGCAATATTGGAAATGGTTTGCCCATATCATCTAAAGGCGAGCGTGAGGCAATTTTAAAGCCCCTATGTTGATAAAATCCAACCGCAAGTAGGTTTTGCTCATTAACATCCACTTTGTTGGCAGCTAATTGCTCAACTGCATAGTTGAGTAGTGCTTTACCTATGCCCTTACCTCTTGCGGCATCTAAAATGAACAACATTTCTATTTTGCATTCATGTACGCCTATAAAGCCTAAAATTGCCTGATGCTCATCCTTAATGCACTTTAATGTCACATTCGGAAACGCTTGCTCGATAATAATTGGCTTAAAAAAAGCGATGTCGTCTTCTGTTATAAAATCATGGGTTGCTCGAACTGAGTTTTCCCATACAGCAAGTAGCTCTGGGTAATCTTCAGCGTTCACACTATCTATTTTCATTATTTGCCATTTTATAGGAGTTTTCGTGCTTTGTGTTCTCTAATCAAATAACAAAATGATTCGTTACACGCTTTAGTTATTTATTCCATTAAAGCATGCAAAGTATATGAAACAAAGAGTATTTTACACTTTAAACTTACCCACTAAATCATTTAGAGTTTTCGATAACAGGTTTAGTTTTTCACCATTGCCTCTGGCACTATGGGCAATTTCGCTTACATCATCAGCCGCATTTTTTATTTCAACAACATTGCGGTTAATGTCTTCTGCTACATGCTGTTGCTCTTCAGCTGCAGTGGCAATCTGTGTATTTAAATCGCTGATATTGACGATAGACGCAGTTATTTCGCTAAATTGCTGTTGTGCTGAATGGGCTAACTCCACTGTTTTGTTTGTGCGATCTAAGCTGGTTGTCATCTCTTTTGACACTTGATCAGACATCTTGCGCAACGTATCTAACTGACTTGCTATTTCTTCTGTCGATTCTGAGGTTCTTTGTGATAACGCACGCACCTCATCTGCGACAACTGCAAAACCTCGACCATGTTCACCCGCCCTCGCCGCTTCAATTGCTGCGTTTAAAGCTAACAAATTGGTTTGCTCTGCGATGCCTCTTATCACGCTTAATATCGACATGATATTTTCGCTTTCAGCGTCGAGTTGGTTTATATCTTTAGTTGCTTTGGTGATCACCTTAGATAGAGATACAACGCTATCAACCGTTTTAGATATAACACTTTGTCCAAGCTCAGAGGCCTGTTGTGTTTGCGATGCAAGTTCGGCTGCATTGGCACAACTGGCAGAGACTTCATTGGCTGTCGCTGCCATTTCATTAATCGCTGTGGCCGCCATTTCGAGGGCTTGTTGTTGCTGAGATGTTGAGCCAGATAATTGCGCCGCTTGTGATGACGTTTGCGCCGAGGTATCACTCACATTTTGCGCACACTCATTAATTTGCGTGACTAAATCAGAAATCAAATTCAAAAATAAATTAAAGCTGTTAGCCAGTTTGGCCGTTTCATCGCGTGTTTTAATCACTAAACGTTTAGTTAAGTCACCACCACCTTGCGATATTTCAGTTAGACCATCACTCACTTCAACAATAGGTGCAGAAATTAATTTAGAAATATAGCTAGCTACAAGAATGAATACAGCAATCAAGATTGCACTGATGACTAAAATAGTAATCGTCATTGCATTTGCGCCACTCATTACTTCAGATTTTTCTACTAAGCCTATAAATTTCCAGCCTAGTTTTTGCGAGGTGTAAATATTCGCTAAGTAATCTTTGCCATTAATGTCAATTTCAAATTGACCCTGATTATTTTCAGCGAGCTGTTTGTATTTTCCGTTATTGACTTGTGCTAGCTGCTTAAACCTGTAATCAGCATTTTTTACGTCAACGAGTACATTGCCACTATCTTCAATCAACATTAAATAGCCAGTTTCACCAAGTTTAATGTTCGCAATAATATCGGTAAGACCCTGCAAGGATACATCCATGCCCTGCACACCAATAAGCTCTCCTGCTTGTTTAATCGCTTTAACAGTAGAAACAATTACCATGTCATCTGCTGCCCAATAATAGGCATTGGTTCTTACCGTTTTACCATTTGCTGCTTTGCCAGTTTCGTACCAAGGCCTTACTCTTGGGTCATAATTCGCTGTGACTTCACCCTCTGGCCATTGAATATAACCACCTTGCTCATTCCCCATGTAGATATAAGCAAGTCCCGGATGGGTGGCACCAAAGTGATCAAATAAACGAAAGGCGTTTTTTTCGATGTTACTACCACTTAGATGATCAAGCTTTTCTGCACTAGGTGATTGCATATGGGTTTTAACACCTTGCTTGGCGTCTAAGATAGCAGAATGGGATGCAAGATAATTGACGTTTTTCTCTATTTCAGCAAAAAACATACTGATACCGTTATCAACTTGTTTCGCTTCTCTTTGACTAAGCTCAGCGAAACTATCGAGGGCTTGTTGTCTTGTTTGTGTAATTACAAGCACAGCAATAATGATCAACGGCAGCGCAATTGCTGACGCAAAGGCGAGTTTTAATTTTTTTGAAATGTTCATAGCCAACTTCCAACTAAGCACTTAAGAAAATATAGTGAGGCCTTGGAAGTTCAGCAAATAATTAAGTGTTTATTTTTATGGGGCAAAGCAAGCTTGACCACATAAAGTTAACGTGAAATTTATACCCCTTATGCTTGCTTTTACTCAAAACTTACCTGTTAAAAATATGACATTTAGTTGACAGACACGTGGAATGTACTAACTTTAGTTTTAGTAATTAACATGCTTTTAACAAAGTATTGCTAGATACTTTCCAACCAATTGGCAGCATTTGCTGGATGCAAATTAGCTGCCTATTCCTACTTCATGTTTAAGCATATAGCAAAGTAAAGCTTGGGCATCAGGGTGTTTATCTGCTTTTAACCCTGTTAAAACACCTTGTTGATCCGCCGCCGACTTATGCTGGCCTAACTTCTCTTTTGCCTGAATTGAGTCAAGTTCGATTTTAATACCCACTATGCCACGCAGTAATTTGGCTTGATAATCAGCTGGCAACAAACTGGTGTCGTTTAAAATACTTGGCTCGTATTGGCTAATTAACTCATTTAGGCAGGCTAAGGTGTTGTCATCATCAAGGTATTCTATTATGCCTTGGGCATGCACCGCAGCGTAGTTCCAGGTCGATACAGCTGGCTTCTCACTATACCAAGTGGGTGAAATATAACTATGTGGGCCATTAAAAACCACTAATACACGGGTATCTTGCAAGCTTTTGCCATGACGATTAGCCCGTGACACATGACCATATAAGGTACCAAACTCGCCCTCATCGGGTTTATACACTAATGGTAGATGGGTTGCCTCAAACTCACTATCAACCATTAATGCAAAGCTGTAGGTTTTGATAAACTGCGATACTCGCTCTGGTGTCATTTTCCACTTGTTGGGTGTGTGCATGCTTTTCTCAATTTTTTAAAAATTGCTCCGATTGCTTGAATCTAACATTGTAATTGATCAAGAGTTTTCTACTAGCCTTTAGCCACGACTTAAATCACAAATAATGTTATGTCCTTTAACCAATTCGAAAAAACTAACAAATCAAAAGGCCTTTTAACTGCACACCTAATAAATGATAATAATTTACATTACCATTTATTAAGTGATATATTCCCACTAATCGGTACAGGGTGTTGCGGATTTTAATTAATTGGAGACTGAAGAAAAACTCTTCTTGTCTCTTGGTTACTAAATCAATGTTAAAGGATATACACAATGGAAATTTTTAAACTGCCGCAATATCTATGGATTAATGATTCCAACTATCTAAAGAGAAAAACCTCCGTTTTGCTGGGGATATCATAAGCCCACTCCATGATTTTCCACTCGTCATGACTTTCAACATGACACAACAATAGCCTAAACATAGGCCTCACTACTTATAGACGTAATAGGACTACGGATAAAAAATGACAAAGACTAACTACTTTAAACTCACGCCTGTCGCACTTTCTTGTTTAGCGATATTTAGTCAATCTTTACAGGCTGAGCAAAAAAAGCATCACGATATGGAAGTACTCACAGTCGTGGGTGAACAAAACAATGCTCAAAGCTATAAAGTTGAGCAAATGAGTACCGCAACGGGTTTAGAGTTATCATTTCTTGAAACACCACAATCAACCACAGTCGTGACTGAGCAAGCGATAAAAGATCAACAACTAAACTCTGTTATTGAAGTGATGAACAGCGTAGCGGGGATTAATACCCGCCCTTCTGACAACGACCGATACTCAATCAGTGCCCGCGGTATTGGCGTAAGTAGTATTTTGTATGACGGTGTGGCGACAACCTACGATACACGCTTTAACTATGGTGACAACTTAATGGATAGCGCAATTTATCAGCGCATAGAAGTTGTTCGCGGAGCAACTGGTTTGATGTTAGGTGCGGGCAGTCCATCGGCAGCTATCAATTTAGTGCGTAAGCGTCCGACAGAACAATTTCAAGCAAACGTAAGTCTAAGTATTGGTTCATGGCAACAGTTACGCGGTATTGTTGACTTATCGGGAGGCTTGAATCAAGACGCAAGCGTTCGAGGTCGAGTCGTCATAGCATATCAAGATCGCGAAAGTTATCAGCATCGTTACGAGCAACAAAGACAAACCCTTTACGGTATTATTGAAGCAGATTTAGGGCGTGACACATTACTAACCTTAGGAACTGATTATCAAGATACCAAGCCTGAAGGCTCAATGTCTGGTGGATTACCGCTATTTGACAACCAAGGTAATAGAACTAATTACAGTCACCACACATCAACTGCTCCTCGCTGGGCATCATCTAAAACCAAAGCGTTGAACAGCTTTGCCACGATTGAACATAACTTTAGTGATGACTGGCAAGTTAAAGCGAGCTACATCTATGGCGATAACGATTTAGAATATGATGTGTTATGGCCAACGGGTAACCCAGACCCAATAACCAATGAAGGAATGATACCTGGCTCACTGGCATTTATTGATGGCAATCGCACTCAACATACATACGACTTAAAATTATCGGGCCGTTTTATGTTACTCGATCGTTCTCAACAAGTTCTAATTGGTGTAAATCAGCAGAAACAAGAGTTTGCCAACCCATATTATGGCTCTTTAAATGAAGCACCGCCTTTGGGTGATTTTAGAGATAAAAACTTTACTTATCCCACCCCTCAATGGAGTGATGAAATCTTGTATGGCTCATGGGGAGAAACAAAGCAACAAGCAATATATCTTGCTTCTGATATTGAAGTAACTGACGCGCTTTCAATGGTTATAGGCGGACGGATTGATATTTGGGAAACTGAGCAAGACAATTTCGGAACCGTTCATAATTACGAAGTTGATAATGAATTTACCAGTTACATTGGCGCTACCTATACTGTTGGGCAAAATGTATCTTTGTATGCTAACTACACCGATATTTTCACACCACAAAGTAGAGTTCAATCCGATGGCAGCTACCTAGATCCTGTTAAGGGAAAAAACTACGAAGCAGGTGTTAAAGCAAGCCTATTTGAAGAAGCGCTAGACACCTCATTTTCAGTGTTTGAGATCCGTCAAGATAATGTTGGCGAAGCAACAGGAGAAACATTACCTGGTACTACTGTGCCTATTTACCGTGGTATTGATGGCACCAAAACGCAAGGATTCGAATTTGAAGCAAATGGTTCAATTAATGAGCATTGGAATGTTTATTTTGGATATAGCCAATTTGAAACAAAAGACCCTGATGGAGAAAAGATAACGACCACTAGCCCAAAACACCAAGTAAAGCTTTTCAGTACTTATGAATTAAATAATATACTAAGTGGTCTACAATTGGGAGCTGGTTTTAATTGGCAAAGTGAAATCAATAGAAATGTCACTAAGCCTGATAGAAGTTCAGTTGAGGTTAGTCAGCAAAGTTATGCGCTTTTTCGACTAATGGCAAGATACAACGTAAACGAACAACTTACATTGCGCGCTAATTTAGAGAACGCATTTGATAAACGTTATTACAGCCAAATTGGGTTTTATAACCAGTATCAATATGGCGCACCGAGAAACTTTAGTATCACTGCTCAATATCGTTTTTAATAACATACACGAGTAATAACTAAATTCGCCTCTATATACGAGGCGAATTTAGAAACAGAGTAAAAATCAGCTGAGTTTTCAACAGAAGCTCTGAGTTAGTAGAATAAGGTTTTATACCCAAGTAAAACCAGTTCTAGCCATCGACAATAATACGTAACATGCGACGCAGTGGCTCAGCAGCACCCCATAACAGTTGGTCACCAACCGTAAACGCACTGATATACTCTGGGCCCATCGCTAATTTACGAATACGACCTACCGGAATAGACAGCGTGCCAGTTACTTTTACAGGCGTTAAGTCTGTAGCGGTAATGTCACGATCATTCGGGATCACTTTGACCCACTCATTGTGAGAAGCAAGAATTTCTTCAATTTGCTCAACGCTAATGTCTTTGCGCAGCTTAATTGTCATTGCTTGTGAGTGACAACGCATTGCACCAATGCGAACACATAAGCCATCAACAGGGATAGGTTGTTCACTGCTGCCTAAAATCTTGTTCGCTTCAACTTGCGCTTTCCACTCTTCTTTACTTTGACCGCTTGGCATTGGTACATCAATCCAAGGGATAAGGCTACCGGCTAGAGGCACTCCAAACTGGTCTTGTGGTAAATCGCTTGAGGCAATTTTTTCGGTGACTAACTTATCAATCTCAAGAATCGCAGCATTTGGATCTGCCAGTTTGTCTGCCACTGTTTCGTGAATTGCACCCATTTGCGCAATTAACTCTTTCATGTTGCGTGCGCCTGCACCAGAAGCCGCTTGATATGTCATTGGGCTGACCCATTCAATCAAGTCTTGTTCAAATAAACCGCCTAGGGCTAATAGCATAAGTGATACGGTACAGTTTCCGCCCACATAGGTTTTAACACCTTGCTCTAAACCCGCACTGATAACGTCTTTGTTTACTGGGTCTAGCACAATAATACTGTCGTCACTCATACGCAATGCCGATGCCGCATCAATCCAATAACCTTGCCAACCTGATTCACGTAATTGCGGGTAAACGGCTTTGGTATAGTCACCGCCTTGGCAAGTGACAATAATATCCATCTTCGCAAGCTCAGCGATATCATTGGCATCTAAAAGCGGTTTAGCAGGACCCGCAAGATCAGGGCCTAATTGACCGGTTTGTGAGGTGGTGAAAAAAGTCGTGTCGATATTAGAAAAATCATTTTCTTGCTGCATACGTTCTAATAACACAGAGCCAACCATGCCCCGCCAACCGACTAATCCTACTTTTTTCATTGTTTGTTCCACTGTTTGATTCATTCAAATTACCTAAACTGTTAAAAATTAAAGTCCATTGCGTGAGAATTTAATTTTTACAGGAGTAATCTAGCATTGCGGTCCAAGCAAAACCAGCGCAAACCGAGTAACATCAAAATTTTTCATCTTAGCATCGGACAAGCGTCTGGTAGTACTATGTTTAGCGCGCCAGCATGCACTTTAAAATGCTGTTGTTTTGAGCTGATTGGCTCGCCATCTAAGTTTATTGGCATTTCTGTTTGTGTTTGCCATTCAAGCCAAGGCACTTGATAGCGTTTTACCCACCGTTGTGAAGAGTTAGGGTAATTGCTGAGCTCTTCAATAACCGCTGGTACATCTGAGATTGCAAATGATGTAAACGCCACTAAATCAACCAAGCCATCATTTATGTACGCATGGGGCGCAAGAGGCTGACCGCCACCCGCTTGGCGGCCATTACATACGGCAGCGGCAATAATATCGCCCGAAGTACGTTCACCATCAGGCAGCGTTAACTCGCCACTGTAAGGTACAAAACTCAGCGCTTGTACAAGACCAGCCAAGGTATACGCCCCACCACCGAGTAAGTTTTTCAATGCAGGCGGTGTGGTTGCGGTAATTTTTGCCCCAAAGCCAGCACTGGCTACGTTTACAAAATAACGCTTATCAACCTCTACCGTATCAATTGCATGCGACTTACCTTGTGCGGCAAGTTTCAGTGCTGGCAAGTACCCGTGAGGAATATTAGCGGCTGTAGCAAAATCATTCGCCGTGCCCATAGGTAAAATAGCAAGCTCTAAACGTTGTGACTTTTCCAGTTTCATTAATGCATTAACGGCTTCATTAACGGTGCCATCGCCACCAGCTACGACAACACGCTTTACACCCTCTGTGACGGCTTCATTAATAAAGCGCTCAATGTCACCGCCTTCATAAGTAACACGCACTGCAAGTGGCTGACGAGTTCGAAATTGACCGATGGCATCACGGAGCTGCTCATCAGCCGCTTTTTTACCATTTATAATTAACCGTAAGTCCATTTTTATACCATTCCGCTTAAA
>NZ_PNDF01000065.1:0-79048 GCF_005887195.1 Pseudoalteromonas sp. S1650
TCTCGTTTCTCGTTTCTCGTAAAAATTTATCAATGCCACAGCATAAAGCCGTTGCTACAACGTAGGCGTGAAACGTGTATCGCGCATCCTATCCTCTATCAACTAACTACTGCCCACCCCCTAATACTATTAAATCAACCCATTCAGAAAGAGTTAATCCAAAAGATGCAAAATTGGATTGGCTAAATTAATTACTTTTTGCTAGTTTTATTTGTACCCAATGGAAGGGCAAAGATTAAAGGATTAATATGAACGAATTTGATATTTTCATCAGAAATATTGTCTTAGATTGTATTCGCGAACAAGGCACCTGCAGTGATATTTGCGAAGAAGACGAACAGTTAACTTTTTATGTTGATATTGAAAACCACGATAACGTGATATCGCGCAAACAGTTTAAAGTGACTTATCCTATTAGCTACTCTATTCAATCGGCACTCAAGCATGAAACTGATCTGCTTAGATATTTAGACTCTGGCGAAATCAGAACGCCCTTTACAACTGATATTATCGAAGTACTCAAATCTGAGTTACAGGCCTTTATGTTCAGCAACAAACCACGTGGTGAATATCATATTTGCTAATTCTTGATTTATAGCCTGGTGACAAATTATCAGGCTATAACTCAATTAGCTCACCATTATAAATACGGTAGCGTAACGTGGTTTTCTTGCTGGGGCAGCAACGAGGATCATTTTCATCATATGTACGTAATTGTATGACAAGCTCTTCGCCTACCTTATTTGTACTTTCTACAACTCCGTTAAAAGAAATAGACGACAACTCGTTATAACCGTCATTTTGAACCTTAATAAGAGTCAGCTTCTCTAACCAAACATTGCCTGATTGATAAGTCCAAAATATAGAGACTCTGCCATCAATATGCTCATAAAAACGCTTTAACCGGCCAACTTCATCATCAGAGACTAACTCTGGAAAATGATCTTTATATTGGCTTTGAATAAACGCATCAACTTGCTGCTGTATTTGCTGCTCGGTGGCATACCCTGTTAAAGATACAAATAGTGCTATTAAACCAAAACTTTTCAACCCAAACCGAGAGTTCTTTAATCTATATTTTTTAAATGAGCTCATAATTCACTCTATTGATTTATACACTTTTTGATAAAAATAGACTTAATTTGTTTGATAATAAAAGCTTGTCTCAGAGAGTGGTTTTATTACGTCATACTCAAGGCCAATTGCATTTCTATCACCTTTCCTAGGTATATTACTTTTGTCTAAAAGTACCACCCCCCAATGATTATCGCTAAGGCCGCCAAAAATTACATTTACGCTGTCATTCTTATCTTTTGTGACAGCTGCAACTTTATGTTTAATCATTAAATCTCTGAGCTTTTGAGAATAAGCTGATAGCTCCATCAAACTAGAGGCTGTATCAGGTGATAGAATTTTATAATCGGCAGATGGTACAAAACCCGCATACTTTGATGGTGTATAGCTTAATAATTGAGTTGGGGAGTAAAAAGTATTGTTAATACGATAAACATTCGGCGCAGTTAATTGTACAAGGTTCAAGCTAATGTTATTTTTAAAAGCTAAGATTTGCTCCTCCGATACAGCTAAAAATGAGCTAATTTGCTTTAGCCTTTGTTCCGTACACTTATCTTTTTTACAAATAACTAAATTAGGAAGTTTTGTTCCAACCTGCGGTTCTACATTTAAAAACTGACTACCAAGCACGCCTAAATTAAAGCTAGTAAACGCTTGCTTATCTTTGTCATTTTTCAATTTTGTGGCATGAATATCAAAGATACTAAACGGGTAAAAAGAGGGTAAGTAAGCAAGCTCTAAATCGGTTTGCGGCATCATTTCATCCATGTGCTTTAAAACCGCGCGATACTCTTGATCTATCTCATTATTAAAGTAGGCTGGCATGTCAGCCATTGCAGTAACAGAAAATAGAAAAGCACCACTAAGAAGCATCTTATTTAGCATAAAAAAGTAATTCCTTTTAATTAAATTTACACTGAGGACAATACCATTTAAGGCACAAAAATCATATTTTTGAGATAAAACTTATAGCAGCGCCATACCTTTAGTAATAATAAAAAAACATGAACTCATATTTCATTCTAGAATTAATAAACTCGCCATTAAGTTCAGTTCCTCGCAAAACTAGCACAATAAAACTGGCCATATTTCCAACAGCTGATATTCTTAATAAAGACTAAAAATTCAGAATAACTAGATTTATATCAAATAGTTAATATATATGAGTGAATTCATCCCTCTTAACAAGGAGTAAAGTATGAAAAGGTTTTTAGTTCTCAGTCTGTTAATCGCATCATTTTCTGTGGTTGCAGAAAAAAATGTATTCAATGATGCAATCGTTGAAAAGGCAAATATGGAGCCAGCCATTCCTCGCCCTGAACAAGAGAAAGTTGCGGCCTCAAAGCTAAAGAATCTCGAAGCTAAGCAAGGCAGAAAACCAAATGTTCTTGTTTTACTAGTAGATGATTTAGGCTGGGGTGACCCTGGAGTGTATGGTGGCGGTGCAGCGATAGGTGCTCCCACTCCTAATATAGATAAACTGGCAAACGAAGGGCTTCGCCTCACATCAATGTATTCACAACCAACTTGCACATCTTCTCGAGCTGCACTGACAACTGGTAGATTACCCGTAAGAAGTGGCTTAGTTCGCCCTATTCTAACTGGCGATAAAGTGACACAAAATCCGTGGGAGAAAGAAGTATCTCAAGGTAAGCTATTATCTAAAGTGGGCTATAAAACGGCGCTAATCGGTAAATGGCATGTTGGTGAAGCTGAGGGAATGCTTCCTCATGAGGTAGGTTTTGATTATTTCTATGGCCTCCCATCAGTTCAATCAGATTACACCCAATTTTTGGTAGAGCGCCAATATGCCGACATGATGACGAACAAAGAGCTTTACACTAAAGCTTCTCAGCTGCGTCCTGAAGGCCTGATAAAAGGCCGCAAAGGTGGTAAGCGTGAAGTTGCGTATCCAATTAATAGTATTGAAGATATCTCAATGATTGATCAGGTATTGCGAGATGAGTCTGTAAAATTTATAAACCAAGCTGTTGATGAAGGGAAACCATTTTATTTAATTCATTCTTTTTCAAAGATCCATAACGACAACTACCCAGCTCCAAAATACAAAGGCGCAAGCCCAGCTGCAATGCCCGTTCGCGATGCAATGGTCGAAGTTGATGATATTACAGGTGAACTTGTTGCTCTATTAAAAGAAAAAGGGCAGCTAGAAAATACACTAATTATTTTCACTTCAGATAATGGCCCTAATGAAGATACTTGGCCAGATAGTGGTTATTCGCCGTGGCGTGGTGGTAAAGGAACAACATGGGAAGGAGGAGTTAGAATTCCCGGCATTGCTTACTGGAAAGGCATGATATCTGCTGGGCAGGTCAATAATGGCTTAATGGACCTCACCGATATCTACATGACTTCTTTACGATTAGGTGGTGTTATTGATGAGCTTCCAAGTAATATGTATTTCGATGGCATAGATCAAACAGCTTTCTTACTAGCTGATAATGGCAAATCACGACGTCAAGTTGTGTATATGTGGAGCCGTGAAGATTTCACAGCACTTCGCTGGTTAGACTACAAAATTCATTTTAAAGTGTTCAATACTGCAGTGCCAAGACGCAACATTGATGCATCATTCTTATTAGATATCGGAACGGCGCCTTGGGTTTTCAATTTAAATATGGACCCTAAAGAAATGGCAAGCACAGGGCACCAATATTTTGAATGGGGCATGCCTCAAGCGACTAAGTTTATGAAAGCACACATAGCCACAATGAAAAAATACCCAAATACGGATATAGGTCTCGGACTCTAATCTTATTTGGTATAGTAATTAAAATGAGCCTGCCACATGCAGGCTCTGTACTATTTTTGATAAACTAACGATTAAATCCCAACAACGATACTATCATGTCCATCGAACAAATCTGGCTTGAATACAAAAATAGTTTACGTGCTTTTTTAACCACAAAAATATCGAACCCTGCTGATGTTGAAGAGCTTTTACAAGATATTCTGTTAAAAACACATCTTAATATTCATCACTTACAAGATCAGCGAAGTTTAAAGGCTTGGTTATTTCAAATAGCACACCATGTTATTGTTGACTTTTATAGGCGTCAAAATAAGCATGTAGAAATAGAGCTTGATGATATTATTTCGCAACAAGAAAACAAAACCGTAAAAGCTGAACTCATAAAGTGCATTGAACCTTTTTTACAAGCTATGCCTGAAGAAGAAGCGGATCTAATTAGAAAAATAGATCTCGAAGGATACTCTCAAAAAGAGGAAGCTTTGAAGTTAAACATCAGTTACTCAACCTACAAATCAAGGCTGCAAAAAAGTCGCTCAAAATTGAAGGCATTATTCGATTGTTGTTGTGACTTTGAAATCGATAAGTACGGCAACTTAGTTGATTACCATCCCAAGCAAAAAAAGTTCTGCTAACACTTCGTCTTTTTGAAAAACATTACGTCTTACTAGGTAAGCCTCAATCATTCAGGAGATGTAATGAAATACTTAAATGATGCAAAGTTTGACGTAACCCCGACTTTCGATAATGCAAGCACAAGCAAACCTCGAGTTTTAATTTTATACGGGTCTTTACGAGAAACGTCGTTTAGCCGTTTTGCGAGTGAAGAAGCCGCAAGAATACTTGAACACTTAGGTGCTCAAGTTAAAATATTTAACCCAGATGGATTACCATTATTTGATAATGGAGAGTCAGTAAACAATCAAAAAGTACAAGAGCTGCGAGAGCTTGTGAAATGGTCCGAAGCACAAGTTTGGTGCTCACCTGAAATTCACGGCAATATGTCAGCTGTGCTCAAGAATCAAATAGATTGGATCCCACTCACTGATGGTGCTGTTAGACCAACACAAGGTAAGACGCTAGCCGTAATGCAGGTATCTGGCGGTTCGCAAAGCTTTAATGCTGTAAATAACATGCGCATTCTTGGTCGCTGGATGCGTATGTTAACGATACCAAATCAGTCATCAGTCGCAAAAGCTTGGCAAGAGTTTGACGAGGCTGGCAATATGAAAGAGTCGTCGTTTAGAATGCGCATTGTCGATGTGATGGAAGAGTTAATTAAATTTACTTTACTAACCAGAGACAAGTTGGACTGGCTCGTAGACCGATATAGCGAAAGGCAAGCGGCTGCGAACTTACAAACAACTAAATTAGTGGATGACAGTAAAGTGCTTGAACCAAACTCTTAACTTTAACAACTTTCCACAAGGCTGTTCAATGAAGTTCAGCCTTATGCTATTTGACCAAAACAAACCTGCTACATTCACTATGAATGCTAGCCAGAACATCTGCAAAATTAATATTATGGATAATAATTCCTGACGGAGTAACATTTAAAATGTTTAGGATTTTTTGCTTTCTATTATTCTCTTCTCAGCTTGCTGCTACTGAAGTAGAAAACGAAATAAACAAAGTTTTTCAAGGCTTTACAACAAAAGCCGAGGATATAAGCGCAACGATAAGCTTAGGTGTTATTGAAATTGCACCAAACGAAACGTCAGAACAGGCAGCCAAAAGAGTCGACTTACACCTTTATGAAGCAAAAAGAGGCGGCAGAAATACTGTCTTTTCTCAACTTTAATAGATTCAAATTAAATTTAAAAACCGTTATTAAGCTCAAATCCAAAGAACCAACCCTAATGGATTAATCAAAATGAATTACCACTAAAAACAACCTTTAAAAACACAAAACGTACTTTATTTAAACAATTACCTTGGACTATAGTTACTAAGTTAGTGACTAAATACTCACTATTACATACCAACATGTCGGTAATTATTACCATGGAGAAAGGGATGAATCGTTTAAAACGAGTAGGTAGTATTATTTCATTGCTATTGCTTTCTGGGTTTAGCCAAGTGAACGCATCTGAAATAGATAGAAGTGTTTTACCAATAGCCGCACCAGAGTTTCAGGGAAAGATAGGCAAAACGTTTGAAAACTCTAAACAAGATTATCCACAACCAATAAAAGCACCAAAAGGTGCACCTAATGTTGTGGTTATTTTATTAGATGATTTTGGGTTTGGTCACCCAAGTACTTTTGGCGGCCCAATTCCAACCCCATCAATCGATAAACTAGCCAATGAAGGCTTAAAGTTTAACCGCTTTCATACCACAGCTATTTGTTCGCCAACACGCGCAGCTCTTCTTACTGGTAGAAACCACCATCAAGTTGCCATGGGAACAATTACTGAGCTTTCAACAGGCTACCCTGGCTATCATAGTGTTTGGCCTGATGAAACTGCGAGTATTGCCCAGATTCTAAAAGAAAATGGTTATAACACAGCGGCTTGGGGTAAATGGCACAACACTCCAGACTGGGAAACCAGCCCTATTGGTCCATTTGACCATTGGCCGACAGGCCTAGGTTTTGAATATTTTTATGGCTTTCAGGGAGGTGAAACTAGCCAATGGGAACCGCAATTATTCAGAAACACCACACCGGTTGAACCACCTAAAAAGCCTGAGCAAGGTTATCATTTAACCGAAGACTTGGTTGATGACGCAATCAAATGGATGGGGCAACAAGAATCTATCGATAGCGAAAAGCCGTTCTTTATGTATTTTGCGACAGGCGCAACACACGCCCCGCTTCATGCACCACAAGAGTGGAACGACAAGTTTAAAGGTCAATTTGATCAGGGTTGGGATAAAGTTCGCGAAGAAACATTAGATCGGCAAAAGTCGCTTGGTATAGCCCCACAGAATACTAAACTTACAGAACGACCTAAAGAAATAAAAGCATGGGACTCTCTTTCTGCTGACGAGAAAAAGCTATTTAGCCGTCACCAAGAAGTGTTCGCAGGCTTTACTGCGCACACAGATTATCATGTTGGTCGATTACTGGATGCGGTTTCGCAGTTACCTGATGCTGATAACACCATGATTGTTTTTATCGCTGGTGATAATGGCCCAAGTGCTGAAGGCAGCGTCACTGGCACACTTAACAATATGATGACGCAAAATGGCATTGCCGACACAATCAAAGGGCAACTAGCTAAAATAGATGAGCTAGGTGGCCCGCTGCACGAGAACCACTTCCCTGTTGGCTGGGCATGGGCAGGCTCAGCACCATTCCAGTGGATGAAACGTGTCCCTTCACATTTTGGTGGCACCCGAAATGGGCTTGTTGTGTCATGGCCTAAATATATTAAAGAGCATGGTGGCTTGCGCTCACAGTTTCATCACGTGATTGATATAGCACCAACCATACTTGATGCAGCCCACATCCCTGAGCCTAAAGTTGTTAACGGTGTAGAGCAAACGCCGATGGCTGGTGTGAGCATGCTGTACTCGCTGAACGATAAAGATGCTAAAGGCAAACGTACGACTCAGTATTTTGAAACCGGTGGTCATCGTGCTATTTATCATGACGGTTGGGTGGCTGCTTCGTTTCATGGAGTACCATGGGCTTTGAATGGTTCTGTTGGTTTCGATAATGATAAATGGGAGCTTTACAATATTGAAGAAGACTTTTCTGAAGCTGTTGACTTATCTGCTAAATACCCAGATAAATTAAGAACTTTAATTTCAATTTTTGATCAAGAAGCGAAAAAATTTAATGTTTACCCATTAGATGACCGCTTTGTTGAACGTGCAACTAATCCTGAACGCCCCAGTGTAACCAAAGGAAAAACTCAGTTTACTTATTTAGCTGGTACTAATCGTATCCCTGAAGGGAGCGCACCTGCTGTTTATGGCCGTTCGCATTCTATTACGGCAACGTTTAATGTACCAAAGCAAGGTGTAGAAGGTGTATTAGTTGCTGTAGGAGGTTCAAGCGCTGGCTACAGCTTATATGTTGAAGACAGTAAACCTGTTTACGTGATGAATTTCTTTAACGAGCACCACTATGTTGTTAAATCTGAACAAGCTTTACCTACTGGCGAGGTCACGCTTACCCTTGAATATACCCAACAAGGAAAAGCACCTAACGGCGGCCAAGCGACACTGATAGTAAACGGTAAGAAAGTTGCCTCTGGCAAAGTGGATAAAGTGCCTCCGGTTCGCTATTCAGCCACTGAAACGCTTGATGTTGGTCAGGATCTTGGCTCAACAGTTACCCGAAGCTACTACGATAAAGCACCATTCGCTTTTACTGGTCAATTACATAAAATTGAATATGTTTTGAAGTAAATAACTAAATTAAAAGGTGTGCTGCAGCACACCTTTCACTTTATGAAAACAAGACTAGGTGTTATTTAATTTGTAGTAATACGTAACCGCTCAACTGGTCTCTCATCTATAAACACGTGAATTGCAGCCGTAACCAGTGCAATTACACAAGCACTCCACCAAACGACATCATATGATCCTGTTAAGTCGTATAGATAACCGCCTAGCCAAACACCACTGAATGAACCAAGTTGGTGACTTAAAAATACGATACCGTAAAGTAACCCCATATGTGGCAAACCAAAAAGCTGTGCTACGAGTCCGGAAGTTGGCGGTACAGTGGCCAACCATAAAAAGCCTGTTAAGATTGAGAATAAAATTACTGATGTTTCAGTCATTGGTAAAAGCATAAATAGCGCTATAGCAATAGCTCTCAGTGCATAAATAAGCGTTAATAAATTCTTTTTAGAATACTTACCAGACCAAGCCCCAGAGACCAAACAACCGAAAATATTAAACAAGCCAATAAGAGCTAAACTTGCTACGGCAACGTTTGCGGTAAAACCTCTGTCACTTAAAAATGCTGGCATATGTACTGTAATAAACGCTAATTGAAAACCACATACAAAAAAGCCGATCATTATTAACCAGTAATGTGGATAGCTGAGTGCTTCATTTAACGCTTCTTTTACTGTTTGCTTTACAGTGATTGGTTGTGACATTTGTTCAGGGTCTGTATTTTCTTTAAATACCCCAGCCATTAAAGCCATTAATAATGCACCACCAGCTAATAACATTAGAGCATTACTCCAGCCATAAGCTGCAATAAAATCCTGTGCAACGGGAACAAATATTAATTGCCCTGCGGAGCCAGCAGCACTCCCTAAGCCAAGTGCAAATGCTCGCTTATCCGGAGAAACCATTTTTGCCATAGCAGGTAAAACAACGCCAAACCCTGTTGCAGCAATACCCATCCCCATGAGTAAGCCTGCACCCAAATTCAAACTCAATATGGAATTTGATGATGCTGTTACATAAAGACCACCTGCATATAAAAGCGCGCCAACAATGACTGTTTTGCATGTTCCATATTTATCAGCGAGTGCTCCTGCAAAGGGTTGTGATAAACCCCACCATAAGTTTTGTAAAGCGAGTGCGAAAGCAAAAACTTCTCTACCATAACCAAATTCATCAGAAATCGGGGCCATAAAAAAGCCCATTGATGATCTCAGGCCAAAGTTTAATGATAATAAAATACAAACAAAGGCAATAGAAAAGCTCAAAAGCTTGATGGGGGCAGACATATTAGTTCCTCTGTATTCTGTTAATTAGTCTTATTCTTTAGCAACATAAACAAACGCAGTGCACATTTGGCCATTTTCAAGCTTTACACTTGTTTCAACACGATGATAATCACTGCCTTCAAATTCATCCAAAAACTCCCAATGTTTAGTTAAATGTGATGAACTAAATATTTGCCCTCTAATTTCCTCGCCCTGAGGATCTAGACTCAGTGCAGGGCAGCCCATTTCGACTCCCCACCCAACATTTATGTAACGACCAAATACAGAAGCATCTGTGAACTTACCGCCAATGTTAGTTAGTATGTGTTCATTTGGATAACCTTTACGAAGGGTGCCGTATATAAATAATGATTCCATCTGTTTCCTCTTAAATTAAGCTCTCTTACGTTTTATAGCCAAAACACCAATTAAAACTAAACACATACCCAACACTTGCAACAAAGTGATTTTTTCATCAAGTAATATCCACCCTAGAATTAAAGTCAAAATAGGCCCTAAAGTACTTACAAGTACAGACCTTGCCGCTCCTATATATTTAATAGCGCTTGATTGCAAAAAGACAGGGAGAACAGTTGAGAATAAAGCCATCATAAAGCAAATTGTATAAATTTTAGTAGGTTGGATTAGGCTCTCTATTGGTAATTGAATAAAAAAATGTAGCTGAACGGCAAAAATAGATACAAACATAGCCAATAAAGAAAACCGCATTGCGCCTAGTTTCACAATCATTGGCTCTGAAAAAGCTTGGTAAAATGCGTAGCATAGCGCAGAGCCAAAGACTAAAGCAGCGCCAAGCCAAATGCTGTGACTACCTCCAGCAAATTTGAAATCACTCAAGCATGCGCAAACAACCCCTAATGTGCATAGCACTGTAGGTACAACCAACCGCTTTTCAAATTGTTTACCCAGAAATAAAACCCCCATAAAAATCGTGAGGATGGGATATGAGAATAAAATAATGCGCTCTAATCCTGCTGAAATATACTCTAGGCCCATAAAATCCAAAATTGATGCGCCGTAATAGCCGGCAACACCGAGCAAAATAAGTAAAAGAACTTCTTTATTGGTCAATGAAAAGCCTGTTTTTAAGCTTGAATAGCCAATAAGAATAAATAAAGGGAATGAAAAAAGCATTCGTAAACTAAGAAGAGTAATAGGTTCAACATTAGCAATTAAGTAAGCTTGTTTTACAAATATTGCCTTTAGAGAAAAACCTGCAGCAGAAAGAACCGCTAAGATAATACCGATTTCATTGCTTGTTAAACGATTTAAACCCACAGAATTTCTTTTTCATTGTAAAAAGTGACGCTACAATGCCACATAACTGCTCAACATTAGAATTGCTAATTAACCAATAAGAGTTCGTTAATAACGAATGGTAACTTAGAATGAAATTTGATCTTACTGACTTAAAACTATTTATCGCTGTGGTAGAACAAAAGAACTTAACTCAAGGAGCTAAGCAAGTATTCTTGGCACCATCATCAGCGAGCCATCGAATTAAACTACTCGAAAATAATTTAGGTACTCAATTATTGGAGCGTCAACCAAGAGGTGTGTCTGCTACAAAAGCAGGTGAAATCGTTCTTCGATATGCCAAAAGAACATTAGCTACGTTAGAGCAAATGCAATCTGATATTGCTCCTTTTACTAAAGGTGCATTATCGCAAGTAAAATTATGGGCAAACACCAATGCTATTCATACATACTTGCCAGAAGATCTTGGGACCTTTTTAGAAAATAATCAGGGTGTTAGAGTTGCTTTAGAGGAACACACAAGCGAAGAAATAATTACAGCCGTAGCACAAGGAGAAGTTGAGTTAGGGATCGTCGCTGAAAATGGCCTTTATGATAATGTGGAGTTTTATCCTTATAAGAAAGATCGATTGGTCATCATTGTTCCAAGCGAGCATTCTCTTGCTAAATTTAGCAAAATACAGTTTTCTCAAGCTGTTAGTTTTCCATTTGTAATCTTGAACGAAGGATCTGCAATCCATACTTTTATGATGAATAAAGCCGCAGGCCTAAATTGCCACCTAAATATTCGAGCGCAAGTTAAAAGTTTTGATGCTGTATGTAGAATGGTTGGTTCTGGTGTGGGCATTGCCTTATTGCCATATGATTCAATAGGCTGCTGGCGCTCTTTAGATATAAAAATCATAGAAGTGGATGAAAAATGGTCAAAAAGAAACTTAACTCTTTGTATTAAAAAAGGTGCACAAATTGGTGCGCTATCTAAAGTTTTAATTGACCATTTAAGAGGAGAGCCATAGCTTGGTCGCTACTTTCTGTGTACAAGCAGTAACCCTATTATTGATAAGCCCATCCCTAACAACATTGCAAAACTGATTTTTTCATCAAATAAAATCCATGCTTCGACAGCTGTGAGTACTGGTACTAAATAAAAATAGGATGCTACCTTTGTCGATTCTCCATTTTTTATCATAAACATAAGCAACAATATGGCCGTTACAGACACACCAACCACAAGCCACAATATACTAATAATAAAAGGTGCGTTCCAAGTCGGTGTGTTTGGCTCGTATAAAAATGACACCACTCCCATCACGACAGCAAGGGGAATATATTGAAAGAAAGTAGATGCAAAAATATGCCCATCACTTACCGCTTTCTTTTGATACATTGCACCAACCGTCACACCTGTTAAACCAAAAAATGCTGCAAGTAGACCAATTAAACTTAATTCACCTCCTAATTTAGTTGGCGAAAGCACAAGAAAAACACCTAAAAACCCGACTACAATCCCTAGCCATTGCAACTTCTTTAACTGATTGCTTTGTATTATTGATGCCAGCACCGCCGTTAACACTGGTTGTAAACCCGTAATTAATGCCACAACTGATGCAGGAAGCCCTTTGTTAATTGCGAAAAAACAGCCACCTAGAAAAAAGGTTTGCAGAAAAAGCCCTACTATTAATTGCTGTTTAACGCTCTTCAATGAAGGAAACTTAACCTTTAGCACAACCGATAAAAATAAAAAAATAACACATGAAAATAGCCCTCTAAAAAACAGTAAGTGAAATGGACCACTATATTGAAGCGAAAATTTTGCGCCAACAAACCCTGTACTCCATAAAAAAACAAATACCCATGGTGCTGCAACAAATAAGATAGGTTTCCAGTAATTTGGAGATGCCGAATAAACATTTTCTTGAGACATTGATCCACCTCTGACTCATTGAATTGTAAGGACCTAACTAGCTCAAAAGCAGTGGAAGGTGTAAGATGGTGGCACTATATAGCAGTCAAGATAAGCGTAAAATATGGGCATTTATACTGTGATAAATAGTCATAGGCTAAACATTTTATGACGACTAAACACGAAAACTTAAAAACCTTCCTTACCAAACACCGTGCAAAAATAAACCCTGAAGATTATGGTTTTACCAATGGAAGAAGGCGTGTAAAAGGGCTTCGTCGAGAGGAAGTCGCGCAATTGGCTGCTATAAGTGTCAGTTGGTACACTTGGTTAGAGCAAGGACGAGAAATCAGTATATCGCGTGCAGCTATTAATCGCATTGGCACAGTCTTAAAACTGACTAACGATGAACAAGAGTATTTAAACGCGATTGTTTTCGGGAATAAACCTGCTCTAGAAGAGCAAGAGGAAGTGTCGGAAGAATTAAAAGCGCTAATTCGTGCACTTGAACCGAATCCTGCATTTATTCGCAGAGAAAATATGGATATAGAGTACTGGAATGAGGCGGCTTCCAAAAAGATATTCGATTGGTCTACCCTTCCTAAAGCTGATAGAAACTCATTAAAGCTTATGTTCTTAAATGATGAGTATAAGCGACGTATTCCTCAATGGGAGCAGGCAGCAAAAAACACTATTGCCTCATTCCGCTCTTACTTTGCTTTAGCTACAGACAAATCAGCCTTTAAAGCCGTCTTAGACGATCTTAAATCTCGTAGTGAGTTGTTTTGCCAAATGTGGCAAGACTATGAAGTAAAGAGAATTCGGGAAGGAGAAAAGTCTGTGCTAGATGACAAAGGAACACTTAGGCACTATAAATATGTATCATTAAAACCCGAACATTATTCTAATACCTTTGTTATTTACTATATTGAAAGTAAAGAAAAATTATCAAACCCGTAGCTTAATCAATATGACTATTAATACTACAAATAATTGAGCAAATTGAAATTAGTCTTGCTACTCGTTCTAGAAAGTACAACTTTTCTCTGTTTCTAAAATATATAATCCGCAATATGACAATAGTCATAATTCTGTCATTTAACTGATCAATAATTGACGCTAATTTAATCACCTAACGTAATGAAGAAGTAATGGACAGTGCCTTGGTGCAACTTTCGTTTGCACTCCCCTCTAGTGAAGACCCTTTATGTGCTGCACTTGCGCATACTATGGAATACGAACAATTGCATTTTGCGGCTAATGAGCAAAAGCGTGTTGTGTTTTGTTGTGTGCTACCAGATGATGCCCATGAAGGTGACGTGATCTCTATCAGTGCAACGCGCCCTGATGCACGCGAGTCTGCGTATTTTACTGCACACACTTTAACGCAACACGATCTAGAGCAGCACGTTATTATGCTTACCTTAGAAAACGTTACTCACAGTGGTG
The DNA here is from genome assembly GCF_005887195.1 of Pseudoalteromonas sp. S1650. Lineage (NCBI taxonomy): Bacteria > Pseudomonadati > Pseudomonadota > Gammaproteobacteria > Alteromonadales > Pseudoalteromonadaceae > Pseudoalteromonas > Pseudoalteromonas sp. S1650. The sequence goes on from NZ_PNDF01000065.1 coordinate 14,096, forward strand.
AATTTGTATTGCAGTTAATGCTACACGGCATGCATGCAACACTTAAAGACAGCGCCCAGTTTGATGTCAGCATTGCAGCGAGCACATCACCAGAACTGATACCTTCTGAGCAAGCTAAAAACCAGGGCTTACGCCATTACATTAGTAATATTGGCGCAAGCTTTTTAGCCTTTTTCTAGAGCCTAGTCAGCAAAGCTAATTTTACCCATGGTAATATCGGGGATCCCTTGCTCGGTATTACCAAAGCGTTGTTGCCCGCCCGACAGACATTCGTTCGCTAAAATAGCAAATAACACGGCTTCTTTTGCATCTGGATTAATCCCCAACGAATCGGTATTTTTTATCTCAGAAAGCGCTGGGCAATTAGCCAAAATAATGTCCATTAATAATGGGTTATGAACCCCACCACCACTGGCGTATACAGCCACATCGGTCAAACCTTCGCTGCATTGGTTAATTGCTTTAGCAATCATTAACCCTGAAAACTGCACTAAGGTTGCCATTACATCAAAGTGCGATAAGTTATGCGTATTCGAGCGTGCTTGTGCTGCAGCTAAATAGGCTAGATTAAACACTTCTGGCCCGGTGGTTTTTGGAAACCCTAAAGCAAAAAATGCATCATCACACAGCGCTGCGAGCAAATCTTCACTTACCGCGCCTTTTGTTGCAATAGCGGCATCTTTATCATAATGAAGTGGTGCAAAATAACGCTGCACATAAGCATCCATAATGGTATTGCCGGGGCCTATATCAGAGCTAAAAACCGCTCGTGCATCTGCCGATTTAGGTAAATAGGTTAAGTTTGCAATGCCGCCCATATTAAGCAATATGCGGTTTTCGCTGGAGCTTGTGAAATACAAGTAGTCACCATATACAGCAAGCGGTGCACCTTCACCACCCGCTGCAATGTGCTTTTGTCTAAAATCAGCTATGGTTGTAATACCTGCAGTCACCGCTAAATGATCGCTATCACCAATTTGTAGTGTTGCATTACCATATTCAGGGCGTTTGTGTTGGTTTTTAGGGCAGTGATAAATAGTTTGTCCGTGGCTAGCTATCACATCAACAAGTTCTTTTGCTACTCCCCAGCTGGCTAACGTTTTGGCAACCATTTCCCCATGTAATTGGCCAATCCAAGGATTGAGTAAAGTGACTTCTTCAAGGTCACATTCGCGTTTGGCGAACACTCGCTTTACACGCGTTTTATAATCATCGTCGTAGTCGACCGTCGTAAACTTTACGACTTCGACATGAGTATCCATGCCTTGCCCTGATACTTCGCATAGCGCAATATCAAGACCATCTAATGAGGTGCCACTCATTAGACCAATTATTAATTTTCTTTCTTTTTTTGCGCTTAAATACAGTTTTTCAATATGTTGATGCATAAATAAATCACTTAAAATCAGCTTATTAGATGTAAATAAGCGGGTTAACGACTTGGAATAGTTTATATTTTAAAATAATAGATTTAAAGAATAATTATTGCAAAGACTTTTAAATTGCTTTAAAACTGTACCGGTGAGCTCCCCAAAAGGAGAGCACACAAGCATCATAACAAAAAGTATGACTCATTAAATTAACTAAATGGTCTAGGTCAGACACCAACCTGCGTTGATTTAAATGATAAAACGCAAGGGAATCATCATGAAAGCAAATACATCAACAGGGCATCGCTCGCTATTGCTGCTATCACCTTTAGCTCTCGCTGTAAGTTCAGTAATTAGTTATGCACACGCAGAGCAAAGCACTGAAGCAAAAAAACCTGAAGTGATCACCGTAACAGGTTCACGTATTCAACGTACTGAGCTGGTCTCAAGTAGTCCTGTAGTGAGCGTTGATGAAGCACAAATTCACCTAGACCGTGCAGTGAACGTTGAAGATATTACCGCGAAACTGCCACAAGCTGCGGCGGGTGCCAACAGCACCGGCGCCACAGTCGGTGACTCATTTGGCTCATCAACGATTGATTTACGCGGCCTTGGTCAAAACCGCACATTGGTTCTTATTGACGGCACTCGCGCGGTACCATTTAGTTTTCGTAACTCGGTTGATGTAAATACTATTCCAGCCGGGTTAATAAAACGCGTTGATGTATTAACAGGTGGTGCAGCAGCGGTTTACGGTGCCGATGCGGTAGCTGGTGTTGTTAACTTTGTTTTAGACGATGATTTTACTGGCGCTGAATTCTCAACCAGTTACGAAAGTGCTGACGGCGGTAACGAAAAGCTTAACTTTGAAGCAATTTTTGGTGGTGACATCGCCGACGGTCGCGGCCATGTAACAGGCTATATTGGTTACACCGAACGAAAAGAGCTATTAGCCGGCGAGCGTGACTATGCGCTTGAAAACTCAACGGCAATGATCAACAGCGGTGGTTATTATACTGACGTTGCCTCTGGCAACAGCATCGGTATTGCTGATTCTGGTGCTGTAACAAGTGAGCGTCAAACAACTGATTTCACAGCTGACCGTTATTTAACTCAACCGATGGACCGTTTTTCTGCGGGCTTATTATTTGACGTTGATGTAAGCGACAGTGCCATTGCCTATGGCCGCGCAATGTATTCTAAAGTGACCGTAAATGGTGCGGGTGCCAGTGGTCAAACACCGATTTTTGTAAACGAGCAAGTGACCCTCACGCAAGACAATGCGTATATTCCAGATGAACTACGCGACCAACTTACGTTTGATAGCGAAGGCAATGCCCTTGTTAATGTTGAACGTAACCTAGGTTTAGGCGTGCAACACACCGAAGCGGTGCGTGATTCAATGCAATTTCAACTGGGCTTAAAAGGTGATTTAACTGACTACTTACGTTATGACGTATATGGTCAGTACGGCAAAACGGACGAAGTAGCCACCATTTACAACAACGCATACCGCAATGATAACAACGGTAATAGTCGTTTTGCTGCCCTTGCAAATTCAGTGGATATTTTTGATCCAAACCTTGATTTCAGCGACTTTAGCGATCCGCTGCTTTATACCACTCGCGACCGTACTCAAAGTGTGATCTCAGCAACACTATCGGGTGATTCTGGGTTCTTATTTGAATTACCAGCCGGTGCTATCGATTTTGCAATCGGTTATGAATACCGTAAAGAAACAGGTAAACAAACACCGGGCGATGCATTTAGAAACGGCACCAGCTTTGCGTCTATTAGCGCATTTGATATGGATGCAAGCTTTAGCTCTGAAGAGTTCTACGCCGAAATTTTAGTGCCTATTTTAGTTGATAAACCTTTTGCTGAAGAGCTTAGCTTTGAAGGTGCCTACCGTATTTCTGATTACTCAAATACCGAAGCAGAAGACACTTACAAACTAGGTATCAACTGGGCAATAAACAGCGACATTCGTATTCGCGCCAACCGCTTAACCGCATTTAGAGCACCTAACTTAGGTGAGTTTGCCAGCCCAATCACAGCGCTCTCGTTATCGTTATTTGACCAAAATAGCGACCAGTTTGTGCCACGACTAGCAGGGCGTTATAACGGCGATCCATGTTTACTTGGCACCGGTGATGCAACTCAATGTGCTGCGTTTGGTGCGCCACCTGTTGGCACTGAGTTCGATTCAAGTACCGCAGAGTACACCTATGGTGGTAACCCAAATATTAAACCTGAGCAAGCCGAATCAGATACATTAGGCATTGTTTATACACCTGGCTACTTAGAAGGCTTTGATTTATCACTCGATTACTACAGTATTCGTGTTACAGATGCGGTAAGCCAAATTCAGCCAGGTGCGGCACTACAAAGCTGTTATGTTGATGACCCGAATCCGAACAACCCATTGTGTGGTGCGGTACTTCGCGATCCAAACACGGGGTTTATTAGCACAGCCATCGTTAATGACTTTAACTTAGCCGCCATTGAGCAAGAAGGTATCGACGTTGCAGCAAATTATGTGATTGATGCACCAGAGCAAATGGGTGGTCGTTTTAGATTCTCGTACCAAGGTAACTTTGTTACTAAACAAACCCGTCAAAACAACAGCACAGTGCCTGAAGTTGACTGTAAGGGAACTTACGGCAGCGCCTGTTCGGGTGACTTTGCGAGCATTTTACAAGCTGACTACAAACATCGCGCAAGCATTGATTGGCAGTTAGATAACATGAACTTCCAACTTGGCTGGCGCAGAATAGGTGAAGTAGAGTATGCTGTCGACCGTTCAGAAACAATTTCAGCACAAAATTACTTAGATTTTGCTGCTGCATGGCAAGTTAACGAGGAACTTGCTGTTAACTTTGGTGTCGATAACTTATTAGATCGTGAACCACCAACACCTGAGGTAGGCGCAAACCACTTTAACACCGTGAGTGATTACAGTGTGATTGGCCGTTCAGTCGGTGTTTCACTGAGATATGCACCAAGCTTCTAATTAATCCTACTGTTTTAGCTACACAGGATTGATCCCCTCAAGCGCACCCTGCCCGGTGCGCTTTTTTATTGCCTAAAAATTAGATTTGCTATGTAAAATTAATATGGCAAAGTACCTTCAATATGGAAGGAAAATTATGCAAGTAGATGACATCCGTGCTTTTGTACCAAGTAAGAACTACCAACAATCTCAAGCTTTCTACAAAGCATTTGGATTTGAGTTAACCTCCGTTTCAGACACACTTTGTCTATGTGAAAGTGGGGAATGCGGATTTTTCTTACAAGATTTTTATCAACCTCAATTAGCAAACAACCTGATGTTGCAGTTGAGTGTATTAGATATTGATGAAGTCTATTCACAACTACGTAGACTAAATGACTTTAATGTGAAGTACAGCGACATAACGCAAAAGCCTTGGGGAAAAGAGTTCAGTCTTTGGGGTCCTGCAGGCGAGTTATGGCAAATCATTGAATTTATTTAATGAACAAGGAACAAAAACATGCCATTTAACGAACAAGAACGCAACGCGCTTTTAGCACTCAAGGGTGTTGGGCCAACGGTTATAAAACGGTTCGAAGAAATTGGTATTGAATCGTTTGAAGACTTAGCTGGGTTTGATGCCAACACTATTGCTGAGCGAGTAGCGTCGATGCTGCATTCAAATTGCTGGAAGAATAGTCCGCAAGCAAAAGCGGCAATCACCGCTGCTATTACGCGAGCAAAGCAAGGCTAAAGTTCAATCACTTCGATTGCCCCGCGCTTTTGCATGGTGACATACACTTTGTTTTGAGTTTCGTTGAAAGCCAAATTCGTTGGATGCTGGCCTTTTAATTGATAGCTATTTAAAAGCTTGCCGGTAGGCGAGACTTCAAGCACTTTCCCTGCGCCATAACGAGTAATAAACACATGCCCTTGATTATTAACGCGCATGCCGTCTAGGCCATGATCAGCAAATTTAATCAAAACTTTTTTATTACTAATGTTTAAGTTGTCATCTAAGTCGTATTGCCAAACGATTCGTTGCACACTTTCGTTCACATAGAGCTTGGTATTGTCGTTATTAACCGCTACTCCATTGGTAGTCCCCATGTTTTTTTCGAGTAAATGGGTGCTGCCATCCGCATTAATACGCCATAGCTGACCCGTTTCGTTCGCCCAGTTAGGGTCACTTGCAAACAGCGCCCCACTTTTGGTGATAGCAATGTCATTGGGTTGATTCATCTTGCTATTATGGGCGAACACTTCTGCTTTATTGCTGCCAGCAGGTACTTTTAAAATATTGTGGTTAACGTAATCGGCAATAAATAAATTACCTTGTGAGTCAAACTGTAAGCCATTACCAACGCTGTCATTCGGTAACCGCACAAACAACGATGTTTTGCCCATGTTATCTACGCGGCCAATCGTTCCTTGCTGGGCATAGTTCACCGCGTATAGGGCACCGTTATACATGGTTGGCCCTTCAATGCCTTGCGTGAACACGTTATCTTTAACAAAGTCTTGGCTATCAATAGCAAAACCTAACGGTGAGCTTAAAAGTAGTGTTATTGCCAGTGGCTTAGGTAATTTCATGGGCCTGCCTTTTACTCATCTAAACTCGTGTATACCGCTAAAATGGGGTATTCATTTTCACCAAAAGATAAAGTCAGTGAGCGCTTTTCACCATCATCTAACTTGATACCTTCATCAAAAGCTAACGGGTGTAAGCGACGCCCATCGGCAAATAAAGCCATAATATGGTCTGCTTGTAAGATACGCGATCCTGATGCTTTGTTTTCAACAGTTACGACAGCTAATCGTCGGCCGCTTTCACTGCTCATCGAAACACTGTGAACAATACTAAACTCACTTTGCTTTGGATAACGTCTTGCGTCGTTTTCAAACGCAAATACGTTTCCTGGAGTGATAGGATCAACCGATAAAACACTTGTATTAGCATGCGCACTCCTTGCCATAAAACCCGCAACAAGCGTAAAAGCTATAAGAGAAATACCTTTCATATCAATTTGTTTCGCCATTTGATTATTTTTCCAGCATACACCTTTACACTATACCGTGCAAAATGGATTGTCGTTTGAATGAAATTATCATTTTCTACTCGGTAACAATTTCGCCATTGATTTCTAATTACATGCCCGCACCTATTTATTAAACAGGATTTAAAACAAATCATAGGAGATAAGTATGACTGAAATTAAAAACCGTCAGTATATTCTTGAATCACGTCCAACAGGCCCTGCAACAGAGAATAACCTCGTTTTAAAAACATCTACTCTTGCCTCACCTAAACAAGGTGAAGTTTTACTAAGAACAATTTATTTATCTCTTGACCCTTATATGCGAGGCCGTATGAGCGATGCAGAATCATATGCTGACCCTGTTGAAGTTGGCGATGTGATGGTTGGTGCGACAGTGTGTCAGGTAGAGCAATCAGAGCACCCTGATTATAAAGTAGGTGAATGGGTACTTGCCTATACTGGTTGGCAGGAGTATGCGATAAGTAATACTGAAGGACTGATGAAGTTAGGAGAAAGTCCAGATACTCCTTCCTATGCACTCGGTATTTTAGGTATGCCAGGGTTTACTGCTTATATGGGACTACTAGATATTGGTGAACCAAAAGCAGGCGAAACAGTGGTTGTAGCTGCAGCAACAGGGCCGGTGGGAGCAACCGTCGGTCAGATAGCCAAATTAAAAGGTTGTAAAGTCGTTGGTATCGCTGGAGGCTCACAAAAATGTAAGCATGCGATTGAGAACTTAGGGTTTGATGCATGCATAGATCATAAAGCCGATAACTTTGAAGAACAGCTTAAGGACGCCTGTGATCAAGGTATTGATGTTTACTACGAGAACGTCGGTGGTCATGTTTTAGATGCGGTACTGCCTTTACTTAACACAAAAGCACGAATCCCACTATGTGGTTTAGTATCACAATATAATGCAACTGAGTTACCACCAGGGCCTGATCGCCTATCTATGTTGATGGGCTTAATTCTTAGAAAACGTATTAAAGTACAAGGCTTTATTATCTTTGATGATTACAGCGATCGTTACGGTGAGTTTGCACAAGATATGCAACAATGGCTGAACGACGGCAAGATAAAATACAAAGAGCACCTTGAAACTGATTTCGAAAATACTCTAGACGCTTTTAACGCCATGTTAAATGGTGAAAACTTTGGTAAAACCGTGGTGCAAGTTCAGCAGCCAATTTAAAAAATTAGGCGCAACAAATAATGTTGCGCCACTATTAAGGATAACAAATGATTAAATTATACCATTTAAACAAATCACGCTCTAAGCGGATTATTTGGCTGCTCGAAGAGCTTGGCGTTGATTACGACATTATTGCCTACCAACGTAATAAAGAGACATTTTTAGCACCTGATGAGTTAAAACAAATTCATCCTCTCGGTAAAGCTCCTGTGATTGAAGATAACGGTAAAGTAATTACTGAATCGGGTGCGATAACTGACTACCTAATAACTCAGTATGGCAAAGGTAAGTTTATGCCAAACCAGCAAAGTGAGAGTTTCATTGATTATCAACAATGGCTCCATTTTGCTGAAAGCTCAGCAATGGTGCCTTTTTTATTAAAACTATTTATTACAAAAGATGGCTGTAAAACTAACTTCATTGCTGATTATGCCGACCATGAAATTGGTAAAATACTCAGCTATGTTAATCAACATTTGAAAGGTAGAAAGTACTTTGTTGATGACAACCTTACTGGCGCTGATTTTATGATGTCATTCGTCATAGAGAAAGTCGCTGAGTCTGGCATGCTGTCTCATTTTGCAGAAATAGAGCGGTATTTCGAGCGATTAAACACCTATGAGAGCTATCGCACAGCAAATGAGTTAGAAGCCAAATACGGATAAAGACAAGCAAAGGCATACTCCAATGCCTTCGCACACACTTACAAAACTCCAAAGGATGAGCGTGATTACACTTCGAGACTTCGTAGAGTCAGATGCAAAACAACTTGTTGCAATTCTTAACGACATGGATGTTACACAATACCTATCAACTAAAATCCCCTCTCCTTATAGTTACGAGGATGCTCAGTGGTGGATTAATGAAGGTAGTCAAAGTCAGCTCATTAAAGCCGTTATATTTAACGATAAACTTATTGGATGCGTGAGTGTGCACCCAGGTGAGTTTGAATTTGATCGCTCAGGTGAGTTAGGTTACTGGCTGGCAAAAGAGTACTGGCGGCAAGGTATCACTGTAAAAGCTGCATCTATGCTACTCGAAACAGTATTCTCTAAAACGAAAATCGCCAGAGTGTTTGCTTACGTGTGCGAAGATAATCCTGCCTCAATGAAGGTTCTGCAAAGATTAGGCTTCGAACAAGATGCAGTTTTAAAAAACGCGATGTTCAAGAAAGGACACTTATTTAATGCGCACCTTTTTTCATTGTTAAAACCTAAAAATTAAGCAAATGAGTATGCATACATCACCATATCATTTGAATGCCCTATTAAGTAACTTTTAAAGTTTCCTAAAATAAAGTAAGCTAACCACTTCTGTAACACTTAAAGTTACCTACTAGGTTTTTACTATGCAACAACACGAAGTCACCGCCTTATTTGATCAACAAGCAGCTAATTATGATTCACAATGGCAAAACATGGCCCCCATTAGCCAGGCCTTGTATTTTATGATGACACCTTTATTCAGCAAACTACCAAGCAATGCGCATATTCTTTGCGTTGGAGCGGGCACCGGAAATGAAATTTTGCATTTAGCACAGGCCTTCCCCACATTTAGTTTCACCGCAGTCGAACCCTCGAGTGAAATGATCAAAGTATGCAAACACAATTTAACGCAAGCAGGGGTGGCACATCGCTGCCAGTTTCATAATGGTTACGTAGATTCACTTAAAAACTTGATGCCCTTTGATGCAGCGACAGCCGTGTTAGTATCGCAGTTTATTGTGGATGAACCTAAACGAGTGGCATTTTTTGCTGATATTCAAAAACGTTTAAAAGCAGGTGGGTTACTTGTCAGCGCAGACTTAAGTGCTAATCAAAGTGACAAAACTTACCCAATGTTGCTTAGTCACTGGTTAAGCGTTATGTCATCAGCCGCAGTCAGTCCTGAACAAATTGAAAGAGTAAAACTAGCTTATGAAAATGACGTTGCTTTAAAAGAATCTCAAGTCATCGAAAACATCATTGCCGAATCAGGCTTTACAGGCGTTTACTCTTTTTATCAAGCTGGCCTAATAAAAGCATTTACCGCCGTTAAAGAATAGTTTAAGCCACACACACTCGATTGCGGCCTGACTTTTTAGCTTGATACATAGCTTCATCGGCCCTTTCGATTGCCGTTTCAATATTATCATCGGCGCTTATCAGCGTTACGCCAAATGAGCCTGTAACATTAATGTGATTATCGTTGCTAATGTCGATTTTTAAAGCCTCAACGCCAGCTCTTAGCCGTTCAGAAAATGACTTAGCATCATCAAGCTCTGTTTGTGGTAAGCAGACTAAAAACTCTTCGCCACCATAGCGATATAATTGATCGTATTTTCTTAGCTGAGATTTAATGCATTTCACGAGGGCTATTAACACCTTATCGCCCGCAGCATGACCAAATTCATCATTTACTTGCTTAAAGTGATCAAGGTCGATCATTATCAGTGCGCAGCTCAGTGATTTGCGCTTACACAGCTCGTGTTCTTTTTGCAGGTTTTCTAATAAGTTCGTACGATTTGATGCACCCGTTAAAGGGTCGCGTGTGTGAAGCACTTCAGTAAACTCATCGATAAGGCAGTCAAATAACTCGCGTAATCTATCTAAATCCGCATGAAATTGGTCTAATAAGTTTACTGGAATAACAGTCTTAGACTCTTTTAACGACAACAAGACTTTCGCTCCTTGATGCATTTTTTTATGTGCAGAAGCGATTTCAGAAAAGTGAGGGTGAAGCTTTATAGTCTGATCAGGTAGCTTATTAAACCACTGCCCAAAGCGACAAAAGTTATGAGCATTATCTGCTAAATCTTGTTCATTTGCGGGAGTATCTGCAATTAGACACCTTAATAAGTTTTTATACCATGACTGGTGCCACTCAATAGCTTGGTCAATTTCTGCAATCACATCTTCGAGCTGTGTATTCGACAATGAACTAATACCTTGTCTGTTAATTTGATGCATGGCCAATGAAGGGACTTCCGCTTTATTATTATTATCTAAAACAGTACCTAAGGAATGTTACAAACTCAACCCAAAGCGATGTAAAGAGATAGTTTATTCAACTAAGCGGTAACCTACGGCGGGCTCGGTTAAGATATGTTTAGGGCTCGCCGCATTTTGTTCAAGTTTTTGTCTTAACTGACCAATATGTACACGCACGTATTCAGGACGGTTAATATACTGCTCTCCCCACACTTCAGATAAAATAGCGTTATGTGTTAACACCTTATCTTTTTGCTGAAACAACAACAGTAAAATAGCGTACTCTTTTTTAGTTAGTTTGACTTCTTCAGCGCCTTTACGGACCACGTGCTTATGTGGGTCGATGTGAATATCGCCACATTGCAAAGTTAGGCTGGGTGTTGTTTGTGTGCGAAGTAGCACCCGAATGCGCGCTAGTAATTCGTTTGCGCTAAATGGTTTAGTTAGATAATCGTTGGCGCCGTTATCAAGGGCGGTGACTTTTTCTGTTTCGCCATCCCGTGCAGAAAGTACTAATACAGGGAGCAGACTCCACTGCCTAAACTCCATCAGCCAATCTTGCCCATCCATATCGAGCAAGCCTAAATCAAGCAGCACTAAATCAAATTGCTGCTGGCTTAATAGTTCAAACGCATCAAGCCCTTTGGCGCACACACTAACTTCATGATCACTGGCTTTTAATAGTGTTTTTAAAAAACTTTGCAGAGGTGGTGAGTCCTCTAAAACCAAAATATTAGCCACGACTGTTACTCCAAATTAATATAGCTGTTGCTTGCTTTGTTTGCTCATTGAGGGTTAATTCAAAGCGCCCTTGATGACATTTAGCAACCACATCGCAAATCACACTCCCTAGTCCAACACCTTCATCTTGACTCGTCTCATGCTTATTCGCAAAAGGATTGGTTAACACAATTTGGTATTCATTGCGTGTTTCAATAAATTGCATGTTCGCCGAACCATCTCCGTAGCGAGCTGCGTTCTCGAGCATATTGGCAAAGGCAATTTCTAGTAGGGTTTCATCGCCAAAACAGATGCTTTGTTGCTGAGCCTCGATGCTCAGTTTAAAGTTTTGTAGTTGCTGCTGACGACGAGATTTTGCCTCGCTAATTAAGGTCAAAATAGGCAGTTTTTGCCATTTAATATTCTCAGCTAACTTATTAACTTTACTGAGCTCCATGACTTTATCAAAGTGTTGATTAAGTATTTTACTTTGCTCATAAATGTTAGCTGCTTGCTCTTTAATAACCTCAGAGCTTAATTGGATATTATCATCAGCCAACATGCTTGATGCGCCCATAATGGTCGCTAATGGCGTGCGTAAGTCATGGGATAAACTGCGCAACAAGGTGTTTTTTGACCTCTCTAGCTCCGCCTGTACTTTTATCGCCGCTGATTGCTCTCGCAGTAAGGTTTTTTCTTGAACCTGATACAGTAAAGAGCACGCTGTATTCGCCAAAGCCTGTTGCTCTGCATTAAGTGCTTTTGTAAACGCAATACCGCCAAATTCAGCTTGTTGTTCGTTTAAATAAATAAACTGCTTAGAGGCTGTTAGCTGCCAATCACACGCAACCTTTAAATGCGCGGCCATGGTTGTTAAAAACAGCTGCTTTTGCTCCTCAAGGCTATCGAGATCATTAAGCTTTTTTGCTAACTCATACAATAAGCGACTATTACTTGCATGGGCTTGCACATCGCGAACCTTAGTATTGAGCTCCCCGGCTAAGTGACTTATCACTAACCCCACAATCAACATCACTAAAAAGGTGACCACATATTCAATATTTTCGATGTGAAAAGTGAAATACGGCACCACATAAAACCAGTCCGTGCAGGCAACACTCACCAAGGTGGTAAGCGCTGCAACACGGCGATTACTGCGCACCGCAACCCATGTCACCCACAAAAGCTGAAGCATCACAATATCGGTGGTTGTAAACAGTTCTCGAAATGGGAATATCGCAAGCACCACCACAAGTGGCATAAACACACTTAAAAATGCGGCTTTTAAATACTGTATTTTGAATACTGACTGCATCATCTTTTCACTTATTGTTTATCCCTATTAGATTAAAGGGTTTTCAATTTTGTCACTATAAAGTTTTTATAAAGTTTTTTTATCTCGGCATAAAATCTTTATAAAGCTTTCAAGCTCTCTAGAGACTTCTGTTTTTTTGCCATTAGCATTTAGCGCGTACCCACAATAGCGAGAAAGACTATGGCTCAGTTTGCAGTAATCGGATTAGGACGTTTTGGCGTAACCGCCTGTTTAGAACTTTCAAAACAAGGTCATACAGTGTGTGCCGCCGATATTAGCGAAAGCACCGTTAATCACTATGCCGACCAACTCAGTTTTACCGTGGTGGTTGATGCCAGTGATGAAACACAATTAGCACGGCTCGATTTACCCAGTTGCCAAGCCGTATTGGTGGCCATTGGCGAGAATATTGAAGCCAGTATTTTATGTGTATTGCACTTAAAAAACTTAGGCGTAAAGCAAATTTGGGTAAAAGCCTGTACCAAAAGCCACCATCAAATACTAAGTAAACTTGGCGTTGACCGCATAATTCACCCTGAAGAAGAAATGGGCGTGAGGGTTGCGCAAGCGCTTAACTACCCAATGGTTAATCAGTATTTCCCGCTTAACCAATCCACGTTTATTGTTGAACTAGGCATTGATCTGCAGCTTTCAGGTCGCAAAATTGGCTGGCTACTCAAAGAACGTAATAGCGATATTAAACCACTCACACTACGACGTGATGATTACTTCAATACAGAGCTGACTAACGACACCGAACTGCGTCACGGCGATAGTCTGGTGCTACTGGGCTCTAAAACTTACTTAACTAAATTAGCAAAACGGTTTCGTGCATTATGATTAACTGGCAAGCCAACGTTTATCCAAAACAATTTAGCGGTGTAAAGTGCCGTAAGCGGCAAAAAATAAACCCACCTTTAGTGCTTACTATCGGCTTTATTGTGTTAATTATGCTCGGCACGGGCTTGCTTATGCTACCAATGGCAAGCACCCAACCGATCAGCTGGCTCGATGCATTATTTACAGCAACCTCTGCGGTTACAGTAACAGGGCTGGTGGTCATCGACACAGGTACTGATCTGACTGTATTTGGTCAAAGCGTGGTCATGCTGCTGATTCAAATAGGTGGCATTGGCTTTATGACCGTGGCGGTGATTTCAATTTTAAGTTTAGGAAAAACCCTAGGCTTACAACAACGCTTACTCGCTAGCCGCGCTTTTGACACTAACGATTTAACCTCGGTGATCAAAGTTGCTAAGTATGTTTTAGTGTATTCATTAGTGATTGAGTCGGTGGCATTTTGCTTACTCTTTATTAGTTGGTTCGATGACTATGGCGCACTAAAAAGCGCCTATCACAGTCTGTTTTATACGATTTCGGCGTTCAATAATGCGGGCTTTGCGCTAAGTGGCGATAGCTTATCGGCATTCAAGGGCGATATAACCGTAAACGTAGTGATCACCGCTTTGTTTATCATCGGCGGTTTAGGGTTTACTGTACTGATTGATATCTACAAACAAAAGCGCTGGTCATTACTATCAACCAATACCCGCCTGGTGCTAATTGCCACCTTAGTGCTCAACTGCATCGCATTTATATTGATTTTTTTCTTTGAACACGCCAATCCCGCGACATTAGCGCCGCTATCAACGTCTGAGCAAATATTAACGACTTGGTTTCAAGCGGTGACACCTCGTACCGCAGGGTTCAATACCTTACCGATTGATGGCTTGAGTCAAGATTCAACGCTTTTGACTATGCTGCTGATGGTGATTGGCGGTGGTTCAGTTAGTACGGCGAGCGGCATAAAACTAGGCACCTTTGTGATCCTAATTTTAGCGATGCGCAGCTATTTAAAACAGCAAACCACGGTCACCGTGTTTAACCGTCAGCTGAGCGACAAGTTAGTGATCAAGGCATTAAGCGTCATGATACTGTACTTATTTATCGCTTTTACCAGCATTATGATCATCACCAAGCTTGAACAAGGGTCGTTACTTGATATCACCTTTGAGGCAATTTCGGCACTCAGTACCGTAGGCCTTTCGCGGGGTATAACTGGGGATTTAAGTGCGCCTAGTCAGCTCATCATCATACTGCTGATGCTGATAGGTCGGGTTGGGCCATTAACCTTTGCTTATTGTTTTGCTCGCCAGCACGGCCAACCTTTGACCTACCCGACTACCAGTATTCAAATTGGTTAAGTGTACAATTTTGACACTTTTTAGTGTTAAATTTGTGAACTTGAAAAGCACTAAAATAAGTCTACAATAATGACATATAAATATGCCATTAATCATTACTTGAGAAATAAATTGAAAAAGTCAGATGCAATCAAAAAGCTATCAGAATTTGATAAACAAGGACGTTATATTTTTACAATGTCTGATTTTGCAAAGATTTTTTTTGATGATACTAATAGGAGCTTGAGAGCGGGGATTTCTCGACTCATCGATGATGGCTTTTTAATTAGAGTTGCAAATGGCATTTTTATTTACGCTCTTGCTCAGTCAAAAGGAAGTGATACGCTGGAGCTAATTGCAAAAACAATCCGCCGTGGTGAGTACAATTACGTTAGTTTAGAGTCTGCACTTTCAGAGTATGGAATTATTTCACAAATCCCCGTTGGCAGATTGACCATTATGACAACAGGACGCTCGGGTGAATATAAAACGCCTTTTGGTACAATTGAATTTACTCACACTAAGCGAGACCGTTTAGACATTCTAGAAAACACAATGAAAACAGATCGCTCTTTGAGATTTGCAACGAAAAATACTGCTCTAAGGGATTTAAAAAGAGTTGGCCGAAATACTCATTTAATTGCAGAGGAAGCATAAGATGAAAACTGAACAAGAGAACTTTGCGCAACTAGTAAATCTCGCTATGCAAACCACAAATGTTTCTCATATGCGAGCTGTTATAGAAAAAGAGTTATTGCATTACGACATCCTATTTGCTCTCGAACGAGGTGGATTCCTTGATAAGCTGGTATTTCAAGGAGGTACTTCTTTAAGATTATGTTACGGCGGAAATCGCTTTAGTGAAGATTTAGATTTTGCTGGTGGTAAAGAATTCAATTCACTCATGTTAAAAGATATCAAAGCATGTATTGAAAAGTATATTGGCGAAAGATATGGCCTTGAGGTGACAGTTAAAGAACCGAAAGAGTTAAAAAAAGACCCTAAATACTCAGAATTAAAAATTGATAAGTGGCAAGTTGCAGTAGTAACTGCACCACAAAGAAAGGATTTACCCAAACAAAAAATTAAGTTAGAAGTTGCCAATATTCCGGCCTACACAAAGCAGCCTTTACCACTGAATGTGAACTATGATTTTCTGCCTGATGGATACAGCGATACACTGATCTTAGCTGAAACACTCGATGAGGTGATGGCTGACAAAATAATTTCATTACCAGCCACAACAAAGTATGTGCGACATCGAGACATTTGGGATCTTGCTTGGTTGCAACAGCAAGGGGCTCAATTAGATATTGAACTAGTTAAAAATAAAGTTGCTGACTATCAACTTGAGCAATATCAGCCCATGCTCTCTCATTTAATTGATAGGTTACCCGAACTTACCACGAGCCCTGAGTTTATCGGTGAAATGAAACGCTTTTTAGATACCGAAGTATTCGATAGAACTCTCGGTAAAGAAAAGTTTCAGTTGTACTTACAAAACACCCTGACAGAGTTATTCAAGACAGTTCTGTCAAAAATGTTTACCGAAGCTAAAGAGCCTGATTTTAAAATGTAAGACCCTGCTGTAGCAAGGCTTTAATGTCACTGTAGCGCTGCTGCTCGCAAAGGCCAAAACCTGAAAGCTGCCTGACTTTATTACGGGTAAATAAAGGCACGCTCATGCCCGCTAAAAAGCGGCACTGAGTATCGATGCTGACATCACTAATTCCTTTAGCGGCTAAGTGCTGTTTAAGCTCTGCAACTTTACTGGCAATCACATTTTGCTCAGGCATTTGATGCACTAATGAATAGCTAAGCTTTACTTGCTGGCCTCTACACACTGAACAATGGCCACATTGCTGGGGTGCATTCTGGTCATCAAAATAGCGGGCTAAGTTATAACTTAAGCAGCTATCTAGCTCAAAAAAGCGCACTAAAGTGGCGATACGTTTAATTTCGGCCTGTTCTTTTTCGATAAAATATTGGTGAAGTTGCGGTGCTAAATCTGCGTGGTTTATTACCGAGTTATTCACCTCATACACTTGCGTGATGCGTTTGGTCTCAAGGGCTATATGACCTTTCTCGGCCAAATAATCGAGCGCTGCAACCACACGTTTTCTATCAACTTGAGTGGCACGGGTTAACGCATCAAAATTAAGTGTGCCCCAAATTTTCTTAAACTCAGTGTGTTTGAATACCTGTTGTAAAAACGCTTGTCGGTCAGCATCAAACTGGCTAAGTAGCTCGTTTTGATCCGTTAAAAACTTATATTTAAAATCGGCGTAATAGGCATATAAAGGCGTAATAGCCCCTTGCATTTCTAACTGCACTAGTAAGGTTTTTAACGCTAAAGCACGAATATTACTTTCGCTAGATAAGCTGTACTCTTGCATTTCCCACTGGTTGTTCGTTTGTTCGTTGCGAATGTTATTAATGACATAGTCAATCCCACTTTGCTCGGGCGTGTCGGCATAAACAAAGTTCTCAACGGTATTTAAGCCATCAAGGTTTGCTAGGGTAAAACAGTTTGAAGGCGAACCATCTCGCCCTGCGCGGCCAATTTCTTGGCTATAGTTCTCAATCGATTTTGGCAAATCATAGTGGATCACAAAACGAATATCAGACTTATCAACACCCATCCCAAAAGCAATGGTTGCTACGACGATATTAATTTTACCCGCCATAAAATCGTCTTGAATTTGCCAGCGTTTATCATCCTCAAGGCCTGCATGATAGGCCACTGCATTAAAGCCCGCTCTTGCCAAGCCTTCGGCCACTTGCTCAGCAGTATGCTGTAAGGTGACATAGACAATCCCTGCCCCTTGTTGGCTGGCTATGATATTTGCTAATTGCTGAGGTTTTTCTTGGCTTGCAACACTGAGCACTGATAAATCGAGGTTGCTTCGGTAAAAGCCTGTTTGCACTACACATTCTGGGGCAATGGCAAAACGCTCACACATATCGCGCTTTACTTTTTTAGTTGCGGTGGCGGTAAGTAGCAATACCAACGGAATATTAAGCTCTTCACGATAGCGCGGCAGTTTTAGATAATCAGGCCTAAAGTTGTGGCCCCATTCAGATATACAGTGTGCTTCATCAACCACCAGCATCGAAATAGGCACTTGTTTAATAAATTCACGAAAGCGCTCATTCTTAAAACGCTCAACTGAGACCATTAAAATTTTCACCTTCCCTGCTCGCACATCACTCATTACCGTATGGCTTTGCTCACTGGTTTGGCTTGAATCAAGGCTTGCCGCGTAAATACCTTTGCTATTTAAAAAGCTGATTTGATCTTTCATCAGTGCCAATAATGGCGATACCACTAAGGTCAAGTTGGGTAAGTGCAATGCGGTTAATTGATAGCACAAAGATTTACCTGAGCCAGTTGGAAAAATTGCCAACGACGATTGCTGATTTAATAGCTGCTCAATGGTTTGTTGCTGACCTTGGCGAAACTCATTAAAGCCAAAGTATTGATTCAACGAAGTGTGTAGTGGTGTAGTCATCCTGATCCCTCACTTTCATTCCCTTTTCAGGTAATGATAGGTCTCTTACTGCGAATTAGCCATGTTAACGTGTTTAACTCAATCTCCCAAGGCCATTGATATAACTAAGCGCACTATATTGTTCTTAACAGGTACTGACAAAACCAGTAAAAAGGCGCACAATGGGCGCGTTGCCATGGGGTATTGATGGATGGACTTGCAATACCTAAGCGCTTTTTCGCAAGAGTGTTTAGGTATTATACTTTTGAGGGCAACGTAATGATTAACCAACCTCCTAAAATCGTGATAGTCGGTGGTGGCGCTGGTGGCTTAGAGCTAGCAACACAATTAGGACACAAACTCGGGAAAAAACGTCAAGCAGAGATACTTTTAATCGATAAAAACCGCAGCCATATTTGGAAGCCGTTACTTCATGAAGTAGCGACGGGGTCGATTGATGCCGATTTAGACGGCGTTGTATACTCAGCTCATGCAGCAAAACATCATTATAATTTTCAACTCGGCAGCTTTTGCCACTTAGATCAAACCAACAAAACCATCACTTTAAGCGAGTTAAAAGACGAGCTTGGCCACCGAATTTTACCCGAGCGCCAAGTCAGTTATGACTACCTTGTACTTGCTATAGGCAGTGTCAGTAACGACTTTAATACCCCTGGCGTTAACAAGCACTGTTTTTACCTTGATTCAAACCAGCAAGCTGAACGCTTTCAGCATGCTCTACTCGATAACTTCACCCGTTTACATCAAGATGACGACCCACAGCATTCTTTAACCATTGCTATAGTGGGAGGTGGTGCAACCGGGGTTGAGCTGTCGGCAGAGCTTTATCATGTGTCAGACATGCTAAAAATGTATGGCCTTAATAAAATGACCGCGAAACGCTTACACATTGATTTAATTGAAGCGGGGCCGCGAATTTTGCCCGCATTACCCGAGCGCATTGCAAACTCAGCTAAGCGTGAACTGGTTAAATTAGGAGTAACAGTCCGCGAAGGCACGCAAGTAAAAGAAGCCACAGAAAACAGCTTTATTACCAAAAACGATGAACATATCAAAGCCGACATTATGGTTTGGGCTGCGGGTGTAAAAGCACCTGATTTCATTAAAGATATTGGTATCTTTGAGCTCACCCGCAATAACCAAATTAAGGTGAACCAATATCTGCAAAGTAGCGTTAACGACGATATTTTTGTGATTGGTGATTGCTGTGCATTTACTCAAGAAGATGGCACACAAGTGCCACCCAGAGCACAATCGGCTCATCAAATGGCGCAATGTGTTGAAAAAAACCTTATAGCTACACTCAAAGACCAGCCTCTGAGTGCCTTTACCTACAGTGATCATGGCTCTTTAGTTAATTTGTCACGCTACAGCACGGTAGGCAGTTTAATGGGCAACCTAACCAGTAATAGCTTTTTTATAGAGGGTAAAATAGCGCGATTTATGTATATTTCGCTCTATCGTATGCATCAACGTGCTATCCATGGCAGTGCAAAAACTTTTGCACTGTGGATCAGCGAAAAAGTACTCCGCGTTGTTAGGCCAAAAATGAAACTGCATTAAGCTACGGCATAAAGCCGGCAAATTAGTTGTTTGTCGGCTATTTATGCACTTCGTCCCTAGGTAATTGACATCACTCTACAAAGTCATACACTTCAAGCAAGATAGCTCCATGGATTGAAGATGAAAAAAGGTATTTCGCTAACCGTTTTTGCAGTGCTTTGTGCCTGTGGGGCCTACCTGATATTAGATAAACCCACACCCATCGAAGCGATAAGCAATGAAGTCTCGACATCTTCTGCTACTGTCGCTGAACAAAAAAAGGCTACGAGCCTCTTTAAACCATCAAATCAGCCTAATAGCAAAGCAACAGAGCTGGCTAAACTCAAGCTAGCCAAACGCCAGTGTAAGCAACAAAGTTTAAAAGCCACTCAAGCTGCAGCTGATCACAGTCAAATAGAAGCAGCGATTAAACAAGCACTAAAAGACGGCGACTCCCTTGAAGATATTTTAAGTTATTCGGAACTTGTGAAAATATCTTACCGTTCATTTAATACCTTAGTTATTAACGCAATCAAAGAGAATGCAGAACAGCAATTTCAATATGCCTCATCAGTAAACATATTAAAAAGCTGGCAAGGGATTGAGGTCATTGATTATTTTGAAATAGATACAATCAATCAACTAACGGCAATTGATGGACCCCTTAGTCAAAATACTGGCTCAATGATGTTTAATGTGCCATTACCTGAGCAAGTAAACAAAACAGCATTGTACAAACTATTGGATAACAACGATGATTTTAATACCTATTTAAAAACGCCGTTTAAAATCGGCCCATCAAGGCTCATTTCACCATCTATTTTGTTTCTTGTTAATACTCATGCGCTTAGTTTAACTGAGTTTGAAAACGCAATATCTAGCAAAGAGTTTACTGTTAACGACATTGCTGTGGCTTTAAAAAGCAACTTACCTAATGATTACCTAACAGCGCTCATCTCTCAAACAGCACAGCTAAACGGCTCGCCTACAGCAATGAGTGATGACTTTATGGATGAACAACTGTATTTAAACCTTGCAGATGTCGCTGTGAGTGAATTTAACGTACCAATTTTAAAGTTATTAAGTGAGCGAGGTATTGAGCCCACTAATCAGCCAAATGTATTTACGGCGATGGATATTGCCATTATAAACCTAAAAGGCAGCTCAAATAGTGAAGTCCAGCCACTAGAGAGCAAACACATAGAAACACTAAATTATCTAAAAAAGAAAGGTTATCGAGCTCACGGCGAGCTTGTGCGCGACACACCGAACGATAGACTACTGATGCTTAAATCTTCATTCTTACCGAGTAGCCTTTTATTTGTTGGCGACCAAGTTGCTAATGATGCTTTTTCTCAGTTTATAGGTTTAAAGCTAATCCCAAATAACCTAGCATTTAAACGTAAAGAAAAAGATAACTCTGTAATATCAAAAGCACTCAGCGCCTATGAACTACAAAAACAGCAAGCGAAAAAAATACCTCCTGAGTGTGAAACGATAGATCAGCGGATCAATTCACTAGAAGCGATAAAAACACGCTCTCAAGCACTCAAAGAATTAGAAACACTCGAAGCGCAACAAGGCTTACTTACCCTCGGCACCCTTCAAGAAATCGACCCTGTACAAGTTCATAATTGGCAATTCTTGCATTCAAATGAGTATAAATATCAAACCTCAACGCAGTATCAAACCTATAAAGAAGCAATTGTCGAAAAAGACTTTAATACTGTTGCAACGATTACCCAAACAGCAAAGCTCAGTACCCACCAGACAAATATGTTGCTTGCAGCAACAATAGAAAACGCTCAACAATTGACGTCTATTTGGCAAAACAGAGTCGCTCCAACTGCACCTGAAAACCTTTATCTATTTACTAAGTTACCATTAGCACAATGGCAAACATTAGCTGATAACGGCTTTGATTTTTCATTAAAAGACATGCAAAACAACGACATGTATTTTTATGCAAGCATGCATTCAAATGCAGCCGTTAAGTTTTTAATGAGCCTTGCAGTTGCGCATGATTTTTCTAAACCTGGGCTTGATATTCTCGACCAAGCACTGGAGCAAAGCTATAACACACAAACCCTCGCTGACTATATGCCAAGCGCATTAAAACTTGTTGATCAATATGAGCCTAACCACTTTCGTCGTGCCGAGCGTCTAAAAATTTTTGTTCCTGATGTTTATGAAGAGCTTATTAAACTTGCGCCAAAACTTGCACCCAAAAATGGCACTGTAATGAATAACTATCTGTACAGCGCTTATTAAGATCCTTACCTATTTGAGCCGTAAATTAACCTATCTGTTTTGAGCTTCGCCGCGTATAATGCCCACTTTTTGTGGGGCGCAAAAATTGAATATTATTACACTAAGCGTTTTATCGCTTGCTATGTCGACTGATGCTTTTGCAGCTTCAATCACCAAAGGCAGTACACTTAAAAATCCTCGTGTTCTGAGTGCAATCAAGCTTGGTTTATTGTTTGGCTGTATCGAAGCTATCGCACCGATTGTTGGCTGGCTGATTGGCAGTGCCGGTGCAGATTACGTTGAAGCCTTTGATCACTGGATTGCCTTTGTGTTGTTAGTGGGTTTAGGTGTTCATATGTTGCTTGAGAGTCGTAAAGAAGATGACGACGATGAAGAGGAACTTGCACCGAATACCAAGCGCTCTTTCATTGCCACACTACTAACTGCCGTTGGCACCAGCATAGATGCGATGACAGTAGGTATCAGCCTTGCTTTCATGAAAGTGAATATTTACTTAGCTGCCGCCATGATAGGCCTAGCAACCACAATTATGGTTACCATCGGCGCGCTACTTGGTAACGTAATGAGTGGTTGGGTAGGCAAAAAAGCCGAAGCAATTGGCGGTGTTGCACTTATTTTTATCGGCTGTGGCATCCTATACAGCCATACCGTGACTTAAACTAATAGCTTATCAAACTCTTCTTTGGGCATGGGCTTATAAAAATAGTACCCCTGCCCAAGTTCACAGCCTAAATCGATCAACTTATTTAGGTGCTGTTTTTCTTCTACTCCCTCGGCAACAATTAATAGACTTAATGAATGAGCTAAGCTTGTTATTGTCTTGACTATATCCATACTCTGCGAATCAACCATCATGTCTCTAACAAATGATTGATCTACTTTTAAAACATCGACCGGAAAAAGCTTTAAATATGAAAGACTGGAATAACCCGTTCCAAAATCATCAATCGCAATAGTCAGGCCAAGCACCGCTAAATCATTCAGCATACTCTTAGTTACTTCAAAATCTTCCATTAATGCACTTTCTGTAACTTCTAATTCGAGCAATTCACTCGGTAAGCCCGACATTTGGAGAGTTTGCGCCACAAAGTTGCAAAAGTTTTTATCCGTAAACTGCTTTGCTGAAATATTGACAGCAACCTTGATACGAAAGCCTTTATCTAACCACTCCTTTGCTGCGTAACAACTTTGCTTAAAAACTGACTCACCAAGAGCGTTAATAAGTCCAGTCTCTTCAGCTAAAGGAATAAATTCAACTGGCAATATAATTTGATTATTAGTATCTCGTAACCGAACAAGTGCTTCAACACCGACTATTTTTTGTGAACCCAGTGCGACCTTGGGTTGATAATAAACTTCTATCTTGTCGTTTTCTATCGAAGTACGAATCAGTTTTTCAACACTTTGGCGCTGTTTAAACTGATGCTCTAAATCATCTGAGTAATAACAAAAGCGATTACGCCCTTGCTCTTTCGCTTTATACATAGCGGCATCAGCATGAGTCATCATATCTTCTGCTGTCACTGATTCTCTAGGATAAATGCTAATACCTACACTCACTGACAAAATATAAGGTTGTTCATCAATTTTGAATGGTTCACTCATTGTATTAATGATGTCAGTAGCAATCACATCAATAATTGATGTTAGCTTTATTTCAGGGATTAATATCGCAAATTCATCACCGCCGATCCGCGCTAATGTGTAGTTTAAATCAATTAAAGATTCTAATCGCTTCGCAACAAGTTTAATTATTAAATCACCTTGTTGATGACCAAGTGTGTCATTCAAGTATTTAAAATGATCAATATCAATTAAAATTAAAGCAACTTGTTGCTCCTTGCTCTTGGCTACTTTGCAAGCATGGGAGACTCTATCATAAAGCAAGACTCGATTAGGCAAGTCGGTTAGTAAGTCATGATTAGCAAGGTGACTCATTTTAACTGCCATTGCCACTGACTCACTAACATCGTGAAAAACGATGATCCCACCACTGACACGACCATCATCATCACGAATTGGCGCAGCAGAATCTTCGACTCGATAAACACGGTTATCTAATGCTGTTAATTGGGTATTTAACGACATAGCAACAATACGATTTTCTCGCAAAGCAAGTAGGATAGGATTAACTAGGTTTTGTCCTGAATACGCATCAGTCAACTTCATCACGTCATCAATATGTTTTGCCTGAGCCTGCTGTGCTGAATAACCCGTTAGCTTTTCAGCAATGGGATTCATAAACGTAATATGGGCTTCATTATCTGTTGCGATAACCGCATCACCAATCGAGTTGAGCATTACTCGCAATCGCTCAGACTCAGCAGCTAATAACTTTTTAGTGCGCTTAATTGATGTAATATCCGTAAGCGTCAATATAACGCCTACCGCTTGTCCTTCATGAAATTGTAAATTAATTTGTGCCCTAACATGCTCAATATTATCGCTCGGATCGACAAACGGTACATTTAACACTTCCTGCGGCTTTTGCTCTTCTAAACAGTTATGCAAAGCAAGGTATAGATCATCAGGAAGAATATCTTTAGCTCTGTGGCCAATCATCTCATTGCCACTTACGGCAAACCACTGACAAGTCATGTCATTATTAAAAAGGTTTAGCTCTTGCACTGACCAATAAGAAATAAATACCGGAACTTGAGCTATTAGTGCCGCAACGTCATCTTTTGCAGTACTTATTTGCGCTTCCTGTTGCTTCATTTTTAGATGATTTACTATTCTCAACCGACATAGATTTAAGTCGACAGGCTTATGAATTAAATCAACTCCACCATTCTCAAAACTCTGATACTCAAATATTTGTTCATTATGCGAGGTAACAAAAATAACGATTGATAGGGCTGTTAGTGGGTTTTGTTTAATTGCTTTACATACTTCGAAGCCATTCATATTTGGCATTTCAATATCAAGTAAAATAATATCGGGCCTGAATGAAAATGCTACGCCTAAGGCTTCAACTCCTGACGCACATCCAATAACTTCACCTAAATCACCAAGAGCCTCAGTCATCACCAATAGGCTTGTAGGTTCATCATCAACAACGAGTATTTTACTCTGCCGATTATTTAGATGAGAAAAAAGCAAGACTATGACCTCAATTAATGTAACTAAAAAAACTCTAGTCCTATCTCATCAGTAGCGCCAATAAAAAATATAATTTTCCATTCTTTAGTTGTAGAAATTCTAAAAATTCAGTCTATGCTTAATCAACACTTAGGGAGAAGATAATTTGCAATCTAATGAAGTAAATAACAACAAACTGATTGATGATTCCATCATTTTGATAGTCGATGACGAGCCAATCAATGCGACTGTCATTGAAGGCCTACTAGCATCACATTTTAAAACCCACACGATTAATTGTGGTGAAGAAGTGTTGTCTGTTTGTGACTCTATTAAACCCGATCTAATATTGTTAGATGTCATGTTAGGGTCTATGAGTGGTCTTGATGTGTGTAAAGAGCTAAAAGCTCACCCTTCTTATAAAGATATTCCGGTTATATTCATCACTGCAATTATGGATCAAGAAGATCAAAACCAATGCTGGCAAGCCGGCGCTGTGGATTTTGTAGCTAAGCCAGTCTATGGTGTAACCCTTCTAAACAGAGTGACTGCACACCTGACATTAAAGAAACAAGCAGATCTTTTAAAACAACAGACACAGCAAGACAGCCTAACGGGATTAAAAAACCGCCGTTCTTTAAATACGACTCTGACGCAAAATCTATTACTTGCGAAACGTCATAGTCAGGCACTATCTGTGCTGATGATTGATATAGACTGGTTTAAACAATACAACGATCAGCTTGGACATCAACAAGGCGACAACTGCTTAATAAAAGTAGCTACAGAAATCAAAAATAGTATTAACCGACCAACAGACACAACTATTCGCTACGGTGGTGAAGAGTTCCTCTGTATTTTACCTGATACCGATATTCAAGGAGCACAGTTTATTGCTCATAAGCTATTGGCCAACATTAAAAATCTAGCTATTAAACACCCAACTACAGAGTCAGGAATAGTCTCGATAAGCGTGGGAAGCGCAACACTGTCAGATGATAAAAATTTTACTCCAGAAAATTTAATCAACAGTGCAGATACAGCGCTATATCAGGCTAAACAACAAGGAAGAAATCGCTGCGTTTGTATTATCGCAACCAGTGAATAATTTAAATTTTTGTAGATTTCTTCAAAATGACATAACTATAAAGGCAAATAAAAAATGAACAGTGAGATGTCAGGGAAGCAGCAAACAACAGACTCGAAAAGCGAAAGTTTAGAATTGAACCATTGGAATAAAAAAGCTGCACTTTACCGACTCATGAACAATGAGGTCTTGCTCATTAGAGTAAGCAAAATGTTTTTAGATAGTTCTCATGTCAAATTAGCGTCACTATCTCAGTCCATACAGAACAGAGACTTTAAAACAACTACATCAGCCAGTTATTCACTTAAAGGAGCCTGCGGCGATTTAGGTGCTACAAGATTAGATCAACACCTAAGCGAATTAATTGTATTAATCGCCAATGAGCGTCACCCTTTTGAGGAGATACAATCGAAATTATTTGAAATAAAAAAAGACTACCAAGTATTACTGACAATCTTACAAAAATACACCTCTTGATAAACCACTTAGTTTTAATTTAGCAACCACGTTAGCGTAACATCAAAAATGCTCGTCTAGGTGAATCTTTGTCTTCAAATTTTCATAAAGTGGGAGTATGTTTATACAAACCACTAAAGGAATGACGCTATGACCGCTAAAACGCTGATTTTCAACTTTGATGGCACAGGCAGTGAGCCTCGTGATGCTGAACAATTCAGCGCCGCACATTTCAAAGAAGACGCCAGTATTTCTAATATTCTTAAACTTCATTTATTGTTTGGCGGCGCACTCAATAGCGAACCCGCAACACCATTTCCAACTCAACTTAGCTTTTATTATCAAGGTATAGGCACCCAAGGTAGTCGCTTTCGACGTTTATTCAATCAAGCCCTTGCGCCAAGAGGTGATGATGTTGCCAGCATTTTAAACCGGGCTATGGGCGACTTTAAAAGCTATTACAATGTAGGCGACAAGGTACTTCTAACTGGTTTTAGCCGCGGTGCTGCTCTTGCTAGGCGCTTTGCCAAATGTTTAGAGCCACTTATCAGTGATGATGTGTACTTATGTGTATTCGATACCGTTGCATCAATAGGCTTTTCGAAAGTAACAAAAGCAACCCGCGGTGCTGAGCATGTCATTTTTGAAAACTACACACTAGCAAGCAATATAAAAGCTGCCCTTCATTGCGTGGCACTTGATGAAAAACGCCGTGCATTTGAACCCACACTTATAAACAGTGCACCGCATGTGCAAGAGATCTGGTTTGCAGGCGCCCATTCTGATGTGGGTGGCGGCTATTATCGTGATGGCTTAGCAGACATTTGTCTGCGCTATGCGATTGAGTGGCTGATTGAACAAACCGTTGCATTAAACTTACTTACCAGCGCGGATATCAATTACAACACTCTGCTCCCAGAAGAGCATCGTAACCTCATTGCACAAGATGATGTAACCGTTACCCCAGATCCGCTGGCTCTTAGTCATCAGCAAAACTATTTTTGGTTTAACCCGTTGTTCAAACTGGTAGATCGCGAATGCTGTGTATTGGTTGATAACGAACAAAGCACGCTCGCACCAACCATTCATTACACAGTAGCAGAGCGCATTAATCGCCTAACGAGCTATCGTCCGGAGTCGTTAAAAAGCCTTCATTACGATGTACTTTATAGCGATGAAACCCGCTTGAAATTTAAAGGCTTAAGCCCACATATTGCGCTTGATAAACAAAATATGACGGTGCTGAGCATAGACGAAAGTAAAGATGTGTTTGTGTATGGCGCTGAAAAGTACAATCACACAGGCTTAATGTTAGAGCAAGGTGGCACGTACCGATTTACGCCTTACCCAGAGCAAACTTGGTATGACGACGGCATTAGTTGCGGACCTGCAGGTTGGCACCGCGACAATATCCAACTTGGGGTGAAAGAAATCCCAATGGCCGTGCTTGAACCGTTTAGACGTTTACCCCACGCACAATGGTTTGCGCTAATTGGTGCTATCGATAACAACGACGATCATTTATTTGAAATTGCTGAGGGTGCTGATATTCGTATTGCTAAATCAGGTGAGTTTTGTCCTTCTGCCAACGACCTAAACCGCTTTTATGGGGCGAATGCGGGGCGAATTAAATTGCGTGTGACTCGTTTAGGATAATTTAGTGATTAGGCTAGCTTAGTGCTTAACATAGCGAGCGATAATCTCGGTTATCGCTTGCTGGTTGTTTATAATTGCTGAGTTAATAGCTGCTCTGTCTTCTGCTAAAAGGGTTGTTTCACTCAGCATAAAATGAACGCTGTCATTATTGACAATATACGGATGCAACTCGATCCCCTGCTGGTTATTTTTTTGAATTAAATATAAACCGGCTAATTCATCATCAACAAAAAAATCGACCCGCTTAGCAACCAACATAGCTAGCCGCTGGCGCAAAGAGGGTACAGTAACGAGTAGCTCTTTATACTTTGGTTCTTCTTTTAAATGAGTAAAGTCAGATCCAAAGTAGCTCCCGCTGTTAGTTAAAATAACTTGCTGATGTTCGAGCAAACCTTGCAAGTCTAAAGACTCTAACCGGCCATGAGGATACCAAAACAAGCGCATTACTTCATTACGGTAAGGCTCTGAAAAGAAACTAAAAGAGTCACGCTCTGTGCTATAACTTGCGGCAGGTAGTAAATCGACTTTACCGTGTTTAAGCTCTGTAAACCCGCGTTTAGATGAAGGCATGACGACGTATGTTGCACAAAACCCTGCCTCATTTAGTACTAAGTTGACCACATCGATATCTATGCCGGTGAGTTCACCGTTTTGCGTAAAGACATAAGGCGCCCACTGCTGACTAATTCCCACTTTTAAGGTTTTATCGCAGCTAAATACCGAGTTACTAAATACAAAAACGGTAAGTAAAAACAACGCGCTTAACCTCATTTATCCACCTTAGCTTAAATACTTACAGATCATGTTATTCAAGTATGGTTGATAATGCCTGAAAGATCAGTGTATGAAATGAGAAACAGAAAGTTAGTAAGTTTTAAGGGGAAAGTTCCGAAATGCGAGGTGGCAGCCCGTGGGACTGGCTTTAGCCCGGAAATGTCTTAAGTTAGCGAGTTTCAAGGGGAAAGAGTAAAGTTAAGAGATTCGAGGTGCGAGATACGAGTCTGTAGCAGAGTTTTTACATCACGCCCTAGCGCCTATGTTTTCCTCCGTAGGCGTGAAACTTGTTTCGCGCGTCTGAAGATAAGAAATTTGAAAAGGTTTACATGGATTATGTTGGGTTTCACTCCGTTCTACCCAACCTACTTCCCCCACAAAAAAGCAGCCATGCGGCTGCTTTAAAGGGAAATCACATTTTAATGATGGGCATTAAATGTGGTTGTTACACTTAAAGTGCTTTCCATACATCCGCGACGCCTGGCTCGTCTCCTTGAGTCCACCATTTCGCTTCGTATTTATTACCTTGGTGAGTGACTTGGTCACCACCGTTATAGATACCCGCAGCTTGCCATACAACATCACCGTTCCCATCTGTTGGTTGTGAGCTAGCTTCCCATGGGCCGCCTAAATCAGGGCGGTCACCCTGTGTCCACCATTTAGCTGTGTATTCTATGCCGTTATAAATCACCGTATCACCACCAACATAAGTCGCCGCTGCATCCCATGTGGTTTCACCATCTGGCGGAGTTGTTGTACCAGAATCTGTTACGGTAACATTAAAGCTCACTGCAGTCGCTGTTTGCCCATCGCTTACTGAAACCGACACAACATAGCTTGTATCAGCATCAACGCTGCCCG
Organism: Pseudoalteromonas sp. S1650; assembly: GCF_005887195.1. Lineage (NCBI taxonomy): Bacteria > Pseudomonadati > Pseudomonadota > Gammaproteobacteria > Alteromonadales > Pseudoalteromonadaceae > Pseudoalteromonas > Pseudoalteromonas sp. S1650. Next base: position 44,122 of record NZ_PNDF01000065.1, read on the forward strand.
CTTGTAAGCTCACATCAGCACCTGAACCCACTAACGTTAAACCTGCTGGCACTGTCCAGCTGTATGAGAGTGCATCGCCATCAGCATCAGATGCCGAAACCGCCACTGCCACACTCGCGTCCTCTGCTACGGTTTTATCTGCAATTGCCGCAACAACTGGTGCTTGGTTCTCACCTGTTGTTGGTGCTACAACATTAACAGTGACGTTACGGCTTACACTTGCCTCACCATCGCTCACACTCACAGCAACCGTGTATTGCGTATCAGCAGTCACTGATGGCGCTGTGATAACAAGGGTATTTGAATTTTCACCGCTTACTGTTAACGCACTGTCAGCTGTCCAGCTAAAGCTTAGTGGATCGTTATCAGCATCTGTTGCCGATGCACTAACAGATACACTTTCGCCAGAGTTAACAGATACTGTGCTTGATACAGATAGCACCGGCGCTCTATTGCTAGGCTCAGTGACTGTACCGCCAAGCGCTTCGTGCATAGCGTTAAGAATATCGCCATTATCAGCGTCAATTTCCCATGCAAACAGACCACCTAGATTATATTGATTAACATAAGCACCTTTTGCCAAAACAGAACGACGGTTATCGTATGTAATTAATTTACCGTTACTGCGGTTCCATACATAAGCGGCTTCGGCTTGTTCGTCATAACCTGTTTCAAACCCATTGATGCCATTTTCTGCAGCGCCCAACATGTAAGTTTTGATGCCTTTATAATCAATTACACCATCTTCCCATACGCCTTGCGCTGTAGTGCCTTTAAGTTTGCCGTTGCCCGGTGCTGTCATAGGGTTATCAGCGATAGTGGCATTTTCTGGATAAACGCCTTCCCAGCCACGGCCATACATAGCGGCACCTACCACGATTTTCTTCGATGGTACGTTTTGCGCAAGTAGATTTTGCACTGCGTTATCAGTTGTGTAAGCAGGGCCTTTATATGGAACGCCTTCTTCATCAACACCCGTGCCATCACACTGACCAACACGGAAATGCGATGAACAATAAAGCGCAGCCTGATGGCCTGTCACATTGCTCCATGCACCATAGTAGTCATAGCTCATTAAGAAAATGTAATCCATATATTGTTGAGCTTGTGAATAATCAACATCTTCAATTTTGTCGTAACCCGCACCAATCGCTGATGTTAATTCATACTCACGACCTGTCTCGGCTTCAAGCTTATCAAGCATTGCGCGCAGCTCTTGCATTAACGCAACGTATGCAGGGCCGTCAGCAACTGGGTCGCCTAAGTTTGGATTAGCACCCTGACCACCCGGGTATTCCCAGTCAATATCAACACCGTCGTAGAACTTCCACGTTCTTAAAAACTCTTCCATTGATGCCACAAACGTGTCGCGATTTGCTTTATCGGTAAAGTAGGCAAATGGGTCTGATAAAGTCCAACCACCCACTGATGGTAAAATTTTCAGATCAGGATAGCGCTGCTTTAACGCCATTAACTGCGAATATGTACCACGAATTGGGTCATTACTATCAACACCCGGTAGCGCTTTTTGAATCGCAGCCCATGGGTCGTGGATCACAACTTCAAAATCTTGCGAACCCGCACAGGCAGTATTTAACGCGTTTTTAGGGCCACCTGTTAACGAGTCATTAGGTCCACAAATTGGAATAAACCCATACAAGATATGACTGAGGTTTTGTGCTGGTATATTGGTTACGTCGAAATCGCGACCATAAATACCCCATTCAACAAAGTAGGCACCGGTAACAAGACCATCTTTGGTGCCAATATCTTGGTTGTTTGGATCATAATCCATCGGCAATGGCGCTAAGTGACCGCCATCTGTATCGGCAATAACAATTGGCTTACCTTCACTGCGCGCACAGGTGGTACCGCCTTCACATAGTTCTACATATAATGTGTGACGACCTGCTTTATCATACGGGAAGCTAATAACACCACTTTTAGTGCCTACTGCCAGCGAGCCTTCATTAACCAACATATCATCGAAGTACACTTTATAGCTGTCGCCGCCATCCCCACTCCATGCGTTCCATTCAATGCTGATAGTGACTTCATCAACGCGGTTCACTAAGCTCTTGTATGAGCCTGTACCTTCAAGATCAACCTCAACAAATGAGTACTCTTGTGGCTCCCAAATAATGGTTGGTGTTGAAGGTGCTGCATTCGCTGCACTTGCAAAGAGTGCAACACCAATGGCTGCGCTTAATTGTTTTATATTCATGATTCTCTCTTATCTGTTTTTATATAGCGTTACGCTGTTATTGATAAAGTTTGAACTACAAAACTTTAGATTTCTGTCCATACTTGGCTGGCACCCGGTACATCTCCTTGGGTCCACCACTGCGCTCGATAGCGCTGTCCTTGATAGGTTACTTCGTCGCCGCCTTGATAGGCTTTGCCGCTGTTCCACTCGATTGATGCACTGCCAGATTCAAGCAGCCATGAATCACTACTGTCTGGTTGTGCGCCTTGGTTCCACCATTTCGCGCTGTAGATTCCACCGTTGAAACTCACTTTATCGCCCGTGTTGTATTGGCTTGTGCTATTCCAAGCAGGCACGCTCGGATCAACAGGGTCAGGGTCGACAACAGTGCTATTAAGCACAGTCACTGTAAAACTTACTTGGCTTGTGAGCTCGCCATCTGACACCGATACACTTACGGTGTAGCTTGTATCAGCATCTACAGAGGGGGCATTTAGCGTGATGTTGGCATCATTCCCCGTAAAGCTCAGTGGTGAAGGTACATCCCAGCTATAAGTTAATGTGCTTTGTTGATCATCAAAGGCGTGTAGGTGTATCGCGGTGCTGCTTTCTTCTTCGACTTGAAGGTCATCTGGTTGATGAATAATTGGCGCGGTATTGTCAGGAGCCGCTTGTACGCTTAGTGCAAAGCTGTAATTTGCATTCGTTGTAAAGACCTGATTAGTCATTAAATCAGACGCATCAAAGGCAATATCTCCGGCGCTATTTTGCACGCCAATATTAACTAAGTGCGCGTAATTAAGGTTTAACAGCGCCGCAAATTCAGCCTGCCAATTAGCTTGATTATCAGCTGTGATCTGCATTTGTTGAGTAAGTAACTCTTGGCCATTTTCATCAAATAACCGAGCTGACACACTACCGCCAACCTCTGCGTCTTGTCCTTGACGAACAAAGTAGCTGATTGCTGTCCAATCGCTTGGCTCTGTTGGGGTCGCATCGCTAACGATATTGATATCGCTACAGTTGTAGAAGCCTTCACCACCAGCATCATCTCGTTGCCAACGCGTATATAATATGGCATCGCCACTGCGCCCTTGTGGAATCGACACGCTCATTTCATAGTAACGGTCGTTGTTAGCATCAATACTAAAATCAAGATTACCGTACTCTTCAACAAGCTCTAGGTCATCCCAAGTAAGCACTTGAGTCGCACTATCAAAGCCCGGTTTTGTTAAATAAAACTGCCAAAAACTCGGGTTATGCGGCGTACTCGCTAAAAAGCGCACTAAAATATCGCCATTTGCATTAGGAATAACCTCACTGCGTTGCCAATGCGCTGAAGGTAAATCCATACCGCGTTTTTCTGGGTCGCCTGCGGCACATAATCGGCCATCAGGTACACTTTGTTTTACGGCTTCAAGGTCAGTGTAGTTAACCGTATTTGCCGAGTATTCAATATCTTGCACAAACTGCACATGTCCTGCTTCAACAAACGCTGCGCGACAAGCAAGATTAGGGATCCCTGTGCCATCAGCAGGCCACCAGTACCCGCCATCGGCATTACAAAAAGCTTGGCGTGCCTTTGGGCTTTCTAAGAATCCGTGGGCATTCACATGGCTTGATGCACAGGCAATCAGCATGCTGGTTGCCACTGCCGATAAAGACAATGCCTTTGATTTCATTACTTTCATTGTTGTTCTCGCTGTAGAAATGCGGAGCAAAGTCCTTGCTCCGCTTAGTAGGTTAAAGCGTGCAACTCACCGTCCAGTCAGCAGATGTGCCTGGCTCTGTGCTCGTCCACCACTTTGCTTCGTAAATCACGTTGTTGTGATTCATTAGGTCGCCGCCAACAGCATGGCTTGGATTACCAGCCCAATCAGTTTGCGGCCAATTTGGATACACTGGGATGCTTGCTACATCAACACCATTACAGCTTCCCTCGCCACCCGTATCACCACCGGTGTCACCGCCAGTATCACCACTACCTGCAGTGCCATCTGGTAGCATTGGGTATTCGTATTTGAAGGCGTAAGTTTTGCCATTTTTCTCAATCGTGAAGTTAGTTGGCCCCGTAATTGGCATGTAGTACATAACTTGCGCCTCAACGGTTTCACCTGTGTTAAATGACTTTTCGATACCGCCCCACTCATTCACTAAGGTGATTGAAAAACGATGAAACTCATTTTCAAAGCCGCCGATATTATCGCCAGCCGCATTAGAGCCATTTGCTTCAACAGCCATACCGAGCTTTTCTTGTGCATTCCAGTTTGATTTGAAAATTGCCGAGGTAGAAACGGGCACATCAAAGCTGATTTTCGCGCCGCTTAAGTCGATATCTGAGTTATTGGTGAATGCGAATGTAGGTGCGATTGGGTAGTTATCATCACCAATTGGGAAGTCTTTCACTGTAAAGCTTACGTCAACCGCTTCGCTTGGCAGGGTGAAATCAACATTGCCTTGATGAGTGTTGTAAGCCACACCACTTTGGTTAAATTTATCGTAAGCAAGTGTGGTTAAGCTTGAGCCCATGAAGTACTCACCTTTCGCTGAGTCATAATCATAGTCACCGGCAAGCTCCCAGAACATGATGCCGCCAAGACCATTGTTGATAACATAATCAACTTTGGTTGCCATTGATTGCTCATCTTCAATTGATAAGAATACCTTTTTCTCTGCATTCCAAAGCCATGGAGCAACCGCTACATCATCGTAAAAACGTGTATAAGTACCCGTTAATACATCATCTGCATCGGTTTCTGGCGTTAGACCATAGATTTCAAGGTAAGAAGGGTTAATGCCATTTTCAAGATTTTTCGCATGCCATAGTGGGTTAGAACCTGCTGGCATTTCTTCACCAACATCGTTCTTATCGTGCCATAGGTTATCAATGCCGAGTGCGCCATTACCGCATTGATTTTTCTCACCAACGCCAGTCCCTTTCGCACATTTTGATTGATCTGGCAGCGCTGCTTGGCCCCATAAACCATTAGTACCACCGGATACATCTTTAAAGCCACGGGTGTAATATGGAATACCAATATTGATTCGACCTGCAGAGACCGCACCGCGGAAGTAACGCACAGCCCAATCCGTATTTAAGTAGCCAATACCTTCAAACTCAGCGGTGGTATAAACGCCCCATTGCGCTAATTCAGAATCAAGACCGGTATCAAACAAGGCTGCGTTATGGCCTACATGTGAATTCCATGCACCATGTAAGTCATAAGACATAATGTTAACGTAGTCGAGATACTTCACGCTTTGGAATGTTTCCATGCCACGTAATAAGTAACCTGAAGATGGCGAAGCAATCGTTAGTAAGTAATGTTTACCTGCCTTTTCACCTGCAATATCAAGCTCTTCACGTAGTTTTTGCATCAATACACGATACGAGGCGTTAAGACCTGCGCGACGCGCATTAGAGATAGGAAAATCATCAGGGTGGCCTGAGTCATTCATTGACGATGGGTATTCGTAATCAATATCGACACCATCAAAACCGTAGGTTTCAATAAACTCAACGGCACTTTTCGCAAAGGCATCAATCCCCGCTTGGTTCACTGAGCCATCGGCATTGGTTGTCATCGTGTAGAAACCACCGCTGTTTACGCGAGTACCGTCTTCACCAAAATAACCACCTGTTTCAGCCCAGCCACCTACAGAGATTAAGGTTTTTACATCTGGGTGTTGTTTTTTGAATTTATTGAGTAAGTTAAAGTGACCTGTGTAACTAAAGCTTGGATCCATTTCAGCGCCTGTAACGCCCGGCCAAGTCATGTTTGTCGCTGGGTTGCCAGCTGCATTTGGATCACCAATCGAGACCTTGTTATTACCATCAACATGCGCAAAGGCATAGTTAATATGGGTGATCTTGTCCCAAGGAATATCGTTAACTAAGTAGCTTGGCTGACCATTGGCACCATTTCGCCAACTCGTAAAATAACCAATAACGCGGCGTGGATGATCTGGGCCCATTTTCTCGCGGCCATTTGCATCATACACGCTACAGTATGGGGTATTTACACCCGGCGTTTGGTATAAACCTTGCGGTTTACAATCTGTGCCAGGCTCTGTTGCTTCAACAACATTCACAACTTTGCTTTGTGTATCCGTCGCGCCTTCGTTATCGGTCACCGTTAAGGTAAATGAAAATTGCCCAAGTGCTGGAGCCTGCCACGTGTAACTTGAAGAAGCGGCACTTGCTTGATGAACTTCAGTGCTGTTTTCAGTTAACGATAACGCAGTCACTTGGCCATCGCTATCAGTGCCAGAAAGCGCAAACACCACACTGTCACCCACCGTTACTTGTGATGGCAGTGAGCTAAATTCAATGCTTGCTACTGGCGCTTGGTTAACCGGCTCAACGTCATCAGACACACTCACTGAATGTGCAACCGCTGTAGAGGTTAACCCTAAATCATCCGTTGCGACCGCGCTGATTACATGGCTGCCTTGGGTTGCTTGCCAGCTCGCTGAATAAGGTGCGCTTGTCACAACACTCAGCGAAGTACCATCAACAAAAAACTCTACACTTGCCACACTACCATCAGGATCAGCAGCGATCGCACTTATGACAACGCTGTCACTTATGGTAAATAAAGAACCCTCTGCGGGTGTTAAGCTGCTAATTTGAGGTGCTTTATTTTCATTGACAACGCTGTCACAAACACCCAATAAACGCCACTCTTGATCGACACCAGAAGTCTCCACAGGGTTAGTTTGCGTCCACCACTTGGCTTCATAAGCGCTACCTTGTGCTTGAACCTGATCACCACCAACATGAGTTTGCCCTTGTTGCCACACTTCTAAGTTGCTGCAATCAATCGCAGCCTGTGCTGTAAAGCCGTATAAACCTAGTGACAGCGCACTCAGTTTAAAGGCATTTTTTATTAATTTATGCGAGCTCATTCGCTCCCTCCGCCCAAAATTTTAATAACATTTATTTTACAAATCCAACTTTAAAGTAACACAAAGTGCTATTACGTCAAGTTTGCATTTACCTATAAAGGGTAAAATAAACACACTTTTTGATGCAAAATTTAAATATAAACACTAAAAAAGAATTAATTATTTTTATTGAAAAGCAAAAACGAGGATGATTCTACAGTGTAAAAATGAACATAAAATTAACAATATTTTAACCACAAAAGTACGGTTTATCTGGTTTGCGCACAAAATAGTCAGAGGTTATGTGAGGTAAAACAAAAATAATTACTGTATCGATTCTGGGTATATAACGAATAAATTAGTTTTTAGGTAAAAATTTCTATTAAAATTGGGGGAAATTTATTCTTAACACGAATTTTAGTCATAAAAAAGCAAACACTCAGTGTTTGCTTTTCACAAAAATCCTATTTGATCACAACTTAATTAAGCAGCGATTAAATAGGACTCTCGTCCTGCGTGTTTAGCCTTACGTTGATATGCACCTTTACCTTTTTTAGGTTTCTCTACTTTTGCTGTGAACAGCTTAGATGTCACCATTGCGGCGTACACATTGTCGTTGATTACACCACGACCAGTATCAACTTGGCCTTGCGCGCGTTGTTTCTTTTTACTCATTTTTTACTCCTATTAAACGTGCTGCGAGTATATACCTAGCCTAGCGCTACGCAAGTATTTTTAATAAAAAAACGATGATTTTTTACCCCTTATTTTGTCTTACTCGTTTTGACTAAACACCATTCCTTGTTGTCATTTTACTGACTAAATTCGCTTTTTGATTGCATTCACTACCTAACTACTGGCAAAACTAGCGAAACCATCCATAGTTAATTAAAAACAAACAGGATTACGATGACTGACTTTCTCTTAATCGCCTATATTTTCCTTATTGCAGGCATTATTGCCGTGCCTATTGCCAGCAAACTGGGGTTAGGCTCAGTACTTGGCTACTTACTCGCTGGTATTGTTATTGGGCCAACACTGACATTTTTAAATGTTGATGTGATTGCCATCCAGCATTTTGCTGAATTTGGTGTGGTAATGATGCTGTTCATTGTTGGCTTAGAGCTTGAACCCAAAGCGCTTTGGTCAATGCGAAAACAGCTTATTGGACTTGGTGGCGGACAGGTGGTTTTATCTGCTGCCGCCTTTACGGGTATTGGTTTAGCATTTGGTCATGCTTGGCAAACAGCACTTACAATAGGCTTAATTTTATCACTTTCATCGACCGCGATTGTGCTGCAAACGCTTTCAGAGCGCGGGCTATTAAAGTCAGATGGTGGTCAAGCCTCATTTAGCGTATTACTTACTCAAGACATAGCCGTTATTCCTATGCTTGCGTTTATTCCCTTGCTTGCTTTACCTGAACTAGCGCCAGCCATTGCAGATACAGCCCATACAAGTGAAGACACTCATGCTAGTTTAAGCTTGGTGGCGGGTCTTGAGAGCTGGCAAGCAGCGCTGGTTACTTTAGGTATGATAGCGCTCGTTGTTTTTGGTGGTAACTACTTAACCGCACCCATTTTTAGATTTGTAGCACAAGCACGGCTTCGCGAATTATTTACTGCAACAGCCCTATTCTTTGTTATTGGTATCGCTTTGATGATGTCGTTAGTAGGCTTATCACCTGCACTTGGTACTTTTTTAGCGGGTGTTGTGCTTGCAAATTCACCTTATAAACACGAACTCGAAAGTAATATCGATCCCTTTAAAGGGCTGTTGCTAGGATTATTCTTTATCACCGTTGGCGCTAGTATCAATTTTCAATTACTCGCAGATAACCTAGCTACCATTGTGCTCTTAACCAGTGCATTGATTGTAACAAAAACAGCTGTACTGCTTATTTTAGGTCGTATTTTTGGTCTTAGAGGCGCCGCACTCTGGTTGCTAGCACTGGGGCTTGCTCAAGCTGGTGAGTTTGGTTTTGTACTACTTGCTTACAGTGTCTCTAATAATGTATTGGCAGACAACATCGCCGACCAACTTTTACTGGTTGTTACTTTATCCATGCTACTTTCACCTGGGTTATATATCCTTTATCAGCGTGTGATAGCACCCCGTTTCATTTGTGAGCAACCAGGAAAAGAAACAGACGAGTTTCCCGATGATAGCCATGTGATCATTGCAGGCTCAGGCAGAATGGGTGGGCTGGTTGACCGTATTTTACAAGCTGGCGGCTATAAAACGACTGTGATTGATTACAACTACAAGCAACTCGAAGCCTTAGAGCGTGTTGGTATTCGTAATTTCTTTGGTGATGCAACTCGACCAGACTTACTCAGTGCTGCAGGCATTGAAGATGCAAAACTGCTGGTTGTTGCGCTTGATGATGCCGAACAAATCACTAAATTAGTTCGTTATGCGATGCAAAATTACCCGCATTTACATGTGGTTGCCCGCGCTGTAGACCGCCATCATGTATACGATTTATGGGCTTACGGCTGTCGAGATATTATTCGCGAAACATACGACAGTACCATGCGTATGGGCCGCTCAGCTTTTGAAGCACTCGGTATTGAGCAAGAGAAAGCCCAAGAGATGGTCGATATTTTCAGTGAGTTCGATAAAGAAATGCTACGCGAAGCCGCCGATGTCTACGAAATCGGCGTGCCATTCGAAGAAAACCATGCCTATATCGAGCGGATCAACAAGATATTCGATGAAAAAGAACCCGAAATAAAACAACAAATGCGCGAGATTTGCGACCGAGTGGTTAATGGTTCGAAATAGCAAAAATATTACAATTATGGAGGAGGTGTTTTCACTTCCTCTTTTTCTTCTCATAAACTTCTCTTTGTGAAAATAATTTTAACCACAGACAACAAAGAGGCGCTTCGCGGTACACAGAGAAAACAAAAACTCTCAAAGAGGCTGCGCATTGAATAGGATAAAACGCGATATGAAATCGCTGCTACAAATTTGATGTCGTTCGTAGGAATGGCTTCAGCCATGAACTCTTAAACACCACACCTATGTAAAACGACTAGACGTAGGCGTGAAATTTATTTCGCGCGCCATGCAAGCATAACGCCTACGTAGCAGCGGCTTTATGCCGCGACATTGGTGATGGATGCGAATTATAAGGTGCGAGATTAAAATCGCAGCTACAAGTTCGTTTCTCGTAACTTACCTGAATGTGAAGATATTAAATAATGTAATAAGGAGTATTACAGCATGGAAAGGCTTAATAAAAAGGAAAAGCTGCTATCAATTTTGTTCGGATTGGCAGCAATTATTAATTTAACTGTCGGTGTTTATTCGCTTATATTACAAGGCCTAGACTGGTTAGAGTTCATTAGTTGTCTAGCAATTTCACTTATAATTTTAGCGGGTAGCTTAAACCCAAAGCTATTCTTTAAACCGGTAAAAAAATTATTTTCACCACGCTTCACTTTAGAGCCAATAATTAATTCGACTGTCTACTACACAATTATAGTTGCAGGTTGGATTTTGTTATTTGGAAGCATTCTACTAAATAGATTCTGGAGTGCTTAAATGCAGATGAAAACTCAAAAAAGCGAAATAAAACGCGATATGAAATCGCTGCTACAGACTCGCATCTAGTATCTCGAAACTCGCAAACTTTCCCCTTGCAACTCTCTAATTAAAGACAAATGTCGGACACTACAATTCAGCAAAAAAATAGCGCCGTTAGGCGCTATTTAAGTTTCATATCAACTTAGGAATTAAAAACTAAAACTTAATTTTGCGTAGTAGGTCATACCATCAAAACCATAAGGTAGTGCTCGAACAGGGTATTTGAATGCTTTATTCGTAATAAAATCAAGCGCTTCATCTTCACCTAGCTCGTCTGGCGTTACATCAAAGATATTATCAATACCCGCCGATAGCATGAGTTCGTCAGTTAGCTGATAGCCCACATTAACATCCACTAATACCGCCGATTCTACCGTGCTTGTGTCTTTAAACTCACCGGTAGGTGATAGCTCATCAGGCAAACCAATGTGGTCATTACCAAAGTATTTAACGTCTGTTTCACCATAGTAATTAAAGCGTAGCATGCTGTTGAAATCGCCACGATCGTATTCAAACGTTAGCGTTGCACGCTCACCTGGTTGACCGTCGGTTAAGAAACTACGTTGTAAATCATCAAGGGCGATTGATTCAGGAATACCCTCTGGTGCATTTACATCATCAATTTCAGTTTCGTTAATGTTACCCGCGAAAGTTGCTGAGAAATTACCGTCGTACAAATCAGTGCGGTACGAAGCAATAATATCAACCCCTTTAGTGGTTGAATCAACTGAGTTTGAGAAGTAGTTGGCTTGCTGTGCCCCTGTTGCATTAAGCGCAGCCACGGCCTCGGCACTAAATGCCACATCGTCCGCCGACATTAAGCTGCCAAGGGTAATTCTGTCTTTGATCTCTACATGATAAAAATCAACAGTTAATGATAAATCGCTGGTTACGTTATAAACAAAACCTGCACTTAAGTTTTCAGAGCTTTCAAGGCCTAGACTATCAACGCCAAGTGCTGATGGGAAATCAGAGCCCGCAGTTGCTGTGAATGACTGCAATAACACACCACCAGCACCTAGGTTTGTAGTGTAAGCAGTGTACGCACTTTGTTGCAATGATGGCGCTCTAAAGCCAGACGAAATCGCACCACGCACGGCAAAGTCATCGGTAATTTCATAGCGCGTTGCTAGCTTACCAATGATGTCATCACCGGCATCAGAGAAGTCTTCATAACGAAGCGCTGTACTTACTTGCCATGCATCCGTGATCAACGTTTCGGCATTCACATAAAATGCATAGCTGTGACGACTCTCTTTATTTGACGCTTCAGGGCGTAAACCGTTATAAGCTTGGAAACCACACTCAGCAAATACGCTGCTGTCGTTTACCGCTGGGAATGAAGTATCTGAATTAGCTAAACCACACGCATAAGACGCTTCTTCGCCCGGCACGATTTCATAATTCTCTTTACGGTATTCAGCTCCCACTGATACATATAAAGGCTCACTGCGGCCAATATCAACAATACCATTCAGGTCTGCATTTACTGTTGTTTGATCAAACCTAAAGCCACCTGAGTAGCCACCATTAGGGCCTGCATTTGCAACAATATCAGCATCGCTTGCATCAGGGTTATTCGCAACATATTCAGCAGCATACGACGCATTTAGGGTGTTTTTTGACGTAAAATCATAACTGTTTTCACCATATACTGCAGATACGTCATAGCTCCAATCTGGATTTAACTCACCGCGTAAACCAAGTGAAAACGAAATATCTTCAGCTTCGTTATCGATACGAGGTAAAAAGCCATCGCCATATACTTGCACCACGTTCTTCGCTGCTTGGTCAAAGTTACGATAAAAACCATTACCTAGCGCAGTACGGTTTGAGTATCCGCCAAATGAGTAAAGCTCAGTCTCACCAAATGGTAACGCCATGTTATAAAACACAGAGGTAAATTCGCTATCAGCATTACCTTGCCCCCAACGAACCTCGTCAGACAGCGTACCTGCTGGTACATCAACTGAGCCACCAGTATCACGCTCTGCGCGGTTGGTGCCATCAGCATCACGGTATTCTAAAGAAAAGTTAATGAAGCCGCCTTCATCACCTAAATCAAAACCCCGGTTTAAACCCATTGAAATAGTGTCACCATCGCCTTCACCTGTACTACCCGCTTGCACATAGCCCGTTGTTACACCAGTTGAATCGTTTAACGATAAGTTGATAACACCAGCAATCGCATCTGAGCCATATTGCGCCGCAGCACCATCACGAAGTACTTCAACGCCTTTTAAAGCGGTAAGCGGAATCGCGTTCATATCGGTACCTGCAGCACCGGCACCTACAGTACCATTTAAGCCAAAAATAGATTGGTTATGACGGCGCTTACCATTGATAAGCACTAACGTTTGGTCAGGCTGTAAACCACGAAGAGTCGCTGGTCTAAATAAGTCAGAGCCATCTGACACTTGCGTGCGTGAAAAGTTAAATGAAGGAGCCGTCGCTTGCAGACTTTGGCCGAGCTCAGTAAAACCACCTTTGTTTAGGTCATCTGCATCAATTAAATCAACGGGTGATGTTGATTCGGTAGCCGTACGATTAGCAACCCGAGAGCCTAATACAGAGATTTGTTCGATGTTTTTATCTGCTTTGGCAGCAGGTGCTTGCTCAGCTGCCTGCACTGAAGTCGCAGAAACAGCCACACTGACCGCAACGGCCAGCATACTTAAAGAATGTGTTGTCATGTGTATCCTGTTGATATTCTGGCTTTCCTTAAAACAAAAGACGCCCCTTTTGGAGAAATTTAGAAAAGCACTAAGCACGTATTATTGATTTTAAAATCACAAGTTTGAAAGCTAACTCAAGCCTGCGAGTTAACCTTTACAAAACATCCTATCAACAAATCCACAAAATGAAAGAAAAAAGAGGTACGACTTAGGTATAAATATTTCTATTTATAGTATTAATAGAGTTTCAGTGGTGGGAATTATTCACTTTACAGCAGAAATAAGCAAAATAATGCAACTATCAGCTTATCTCTACTGAGGTGAGGAGTATTTACTTATCTTGTTCCAACATCGCCAGCTTTTCATCTTCAAGCATTAACGCCATAGTGGCAATTTCAGATAAACTCTCGTCTAGTGCGTTAAAGAAGGTCACAAACCCTTCGCCTAGTTTATCTGGTTCAGGGTGGTTTGCTAGCGCCTGATCCCACATTGCAAAGGTGGTAAGTAAATCGAGAGTTGCTTCAAAATTATCAATAAACAATTGACCATCTTCGCTTTCATTTTCTTGTTGACCATCCGCTTGCAGTAAAAATTGTAAATCGCTGTGCCAAATTTCTTGATTCACGATATAAGCTGCAATATAGCCGCTACAAAAATCTTGCAGTGCTTGGCTTGGCTCATTGCTGTTTACTTCATTTGGATATAATTCGGCTAAAATCTTCTTTTGTTCAACTTGTGCTTCGGTCACATTATCGAGCAGCTCAATCATTGCATCGCGTGGCTCAGAATCCGTCATTAAGGTGTTGAATACCGCTTCATCATTATCAGCAATGTAATTGGCAAGCTCTGACTCTCCAAAAAACTCTGAACAGGCTAACAAACCAGACATATAGCCAAGCACTTGATCCAAACTCACTTGATTCGTTGCACTTTGACTGGCGAGATAGTTGTTAAAAACATCTGAACTTTGTTGATTGAGCATAACGTGCCTTTTCAATAATTTTAAATGGGTTTAGCTCTACACTAGCGAATCCACAAATTTTTGCAACAACTGAAATACTGTCAACTAGTTACCTGACTCAAAACAGGAAATACGCAACTAATTCTTGTGCCAATTCCTTGCGAGCTTTGAATATCAATTCGACCTTTATGTTCATGCACAATAGCATACACCATCGTCATACCCATGCCGGTACCTTCTCCTACTGGTTTAGTAGTGAAAAAAGGATCATATATTTTAGCGATGGTCTCTGCTGACATACCAATGCCATTATCTTCAATGTCAATATATATGTGTTGCTCTAGCTCATAAACATTGATAGTAATTTTTGTTTGAGAGTCTTGATTATCGCAAGCTTGTTTAGCATTAATTAAAAGATTAACAATTACTTGGCTAATAGCAGCTAGATTACACCAGCTTTGGGATATTGGGCTATATTGCGATTGCAAATGACAATTTCTTAATTGATTAGTAAGAAGTTTCACCGCACTTGTCACTGCATCTGTCATATCAGCAAACTGCATATCCTGACTTTTAGGGCGAGAAAAATTCAACAAGTTCGACACTATTTTACTAATCCGTTGCAAACCTTGTTCTGTATCATCAATTAAATCAGGTAAATCATCAGCAACAAACGCAAAAGAGTGTACTTGGTTTAGATCCACCAGCTGTTGATGAAAAGCCTCTTTGTCTATGTGATTTTCACTAAACTCGCTACATAATTTCAGTAGCTTGCTGAAGAAACCACAGTAGCTTTTCAAACTATCAAGGTTACTCATACTATAAGCAAGCGGGTTATTAATTTCATGTGCGACTCCAGCACACAATGTGCCTAAAGTTGCCATTTTTTCAGCTTGAATAAACATAGCTTGATGATGCTCTAAATCAGCAACTTTTTGTTCAAGCTCACTATTAACAGCTACCAGAATCCGGCTTTTATCGGCAAGCAATTGTTCGGCCTCTTCTCTGGCCGCTTTCTCTAATAAATAAGCTTGTTTAAAATCATCCATTTTAATCTCAAACTGTGTTTGTCTCTTTTAAAACCTAGCACAAGGCTTAATTTAAGGCTATGTTATTGATTAACGATGATTCATAGTAAAATGGCATGGCAGAGCAAATTAGCAAACAACATATTCAGGTTTTATGCATTGATGATGATGAAATAGTGCTGCGAACTCTTTTGCGGTTATTATCAGCTAACAATATCACCGTAAAAGCCTGCTCAGATCCCAAAGATGGACTTAAAACTCTAGCTAATTATAGTTTTGATGTAATTATCTGCGACATGCGTATGCCAAGCATGAATGGGGCTGAGTTTTTCGCGCAGGCACTCACCATTGCTCCTGAACCACAGCGCATTTTGCTAACCGGTTACTCAGATATAGAAAACACGATTGCTGCAGTCAATATCGGTAAAATTCATACTTACATACAAAAACCATGGCAAAACGAATTACTACTAAGCAATATAAATGATGCGATAGAAAAAACATCTTTGAAACGCCAGAATCAACAGTTAGAGCAAAAAATTAAAGCGCAAAACAGCCAACTAAAAGAGCTAAACAACAACCTTGAGCAAATGGTAGAAAAGCGCACACAACAAATCCGTAAAGTATTAAAACAACTTGAAACAGTAAATGAACGAGAGAAGCATGAGCATCGCGCTACTTTTGAGATTTTATATAACTTTATAAATGCCAACCCTTACCTAGATGGAACACAAGCTCAAAATATTGCTGCTACCTGTAAACAACTAGCCACGCGCCTAGGTCTAGACAATCAACTTATAGAAATGACAGAAATGGCAGGATACTTATCACAAATAGGTCTACTTGCAATGGAGCCAGAGCTTTATAAAAAACCAACTAAAGAGCTCACTGAAACACAACGAAAACTATTTTATACGCACCCAAGTACAGCACAATTAATGCTCATGCCTGCGCCTCACTTAAGTGATGTATCTGAAGCAATTTATTACCAATTTGAACACTATAATGGGACAGGAAAACCGAAAGGGTTAAAAGGGAATGAGATTCCAAAAGCCGCGATGATATTAGCTGTAGCCCGTGATTTTTGGCAAGCCGTTGCACAACTTTCAAGCTCAGAGAGTAGTAATTTTGAAAGGGCTCGCGATCAATTACAGCTCTATAGCGGAACATACTACCACCCAAAAATTTTAGAAATATTTAATAGCTTAGAAATTAACTGTGCGAGTGTTCAAAATGTTGGCACTATGAAAATTCTTTCAGCACAAAACCTTAAAAATGGCATGGTGCTTGGTCACGCGCTCAGAAATTACGACGGTATTTTACTGTTGCCAAAAGGGCATGTATTTGGCCCTAAATCGATTAATAAACTGCAACAACTAGAATCGAAAAAACCGAACCCTTTCAGGATCATGATCAAAAATTAGCGAATAAAGTGATCACATAGTCAGCTTACTTCGTTACAATGTGATTTATATTACGATTACTTCATACAGGAGCACTCAGTGTCGCGATTTTCCGCCATTACCGATAAGCCGCACGACGGCCGATTCAACAAAAAAACGGGCATTTTACTGACCAACTTAGGGAGCCCAGACGCCCCTACTACCGCGGCACTTAGAACATATTTACGCGAGTTTTTATCAGACCCACGAATTGTCGAGATCCCGCGTTTCATTTGGATGATCATCCTTTATTGCTTTGTACTTACGTTACGCCCAAAACGTTCAGCAGCACTTTATAAAAGTATCTGGACTGAAAACGGCTCACCGCTTACTCATATTACCCGAGAGCAAAGCAAAAAGTTAGCAGCCCTTTTAAAAGACAAAGGACACCACGACACCGAAGTAGTTATGGCCATGCGCTACGGTAACCCTTCAATTGAAGCAGGCCTTGAAGAGCTGCGCGAAAAAGGTATCACTCGCGTGATTGTGCTGCCTATGTACCCACAATATTCAAGCACGACCATTGGCTCAACATTTGATGCAGTATCAAATGTGCTTCGCAAGTGGCGCTGGGTGCCAGAGCTGCATTTTATTAATGGTTATCACGACAACCCGACTTACATTGATGCTCTAGCCGCTAGCATTAGCGAAGATCTAAATGCCCATGGCACGCCACAAAAGTTGGTGTTTTCGTACCATGGTACACCTAAACTGTTTTTAGAAAACGGCGACCCTTACTACTGTTTTTGTATGCAAACCACCCGTTTAGTGGCTGAGAAACTTGGCTTTGAAAAAGACTTTGCTGTAACAACCTTTCAAAGCCGTTTTGGTAAAGCTGAATGGTTGAAGCCATACACAGACGCAACCCTTGAAAGCTACCCTGCTGAAGGCATTAAAGACGTTGCAATTTTAAGCCCTGCGTTTAGTGCCGACTGTTTAGAGACACTAGAAGAGCTCGAAGGCGAAAACCGCGAAAACTTTGAGCATGCAGGCGGTGAAAAGTACCGCTACATTCCAGCATTGAATACCCGCGATGACCATATCAATGCAATGTTTGAAGTGATAAAACCACTACTTAAATAACAAAAGGCCCTAGCTATTATATACAGTAACTAGGGCTTTTTTAATATTGAAGCGTGTCACTAATCTTTGCGTGTCATAACCAAAGTCACCGTACCTGCAACAATTCCCCAAAATGCAGAACCAACCGAGAACAAAGTTAGATTAGACGCTGTGACCAAAAAGGTCACGATAGCGGCTTCGGTATAATACGCCTCAGTTAAAGCTTGCTGTAAGCTACTGGCAATAGTGGCAAATAGTGCGATACCCGCCAACGCCAAAATCAATGCCTGTGGCAAGCTTGCTACCAAACCAACCAAGGTTGCCGCGAGGAGCGCCATAATAATGTAAAACACCCCACCAGCAATGCTTGCCCAATAACGTTTTCTTGGATCTTTATCAGCCTCAGGGCTCATACAAATGGCAGCGGTGATAGCCGCTAGATTAATGGCATAACCACCAAGTGGTGCAATAAATACATTTAATAGCCCGGTTACATTTAACGCTGCCGACACAGGGGCTTTATAGTGATGCGCTTTTAATACAGCAATACCTGGTAAGTTTTGCGACGTCATAGTCACAATAAACAGCGGTAAACCAACACTTATCATGGCGTTTAAATCAAACTCAGGTGCAATGTAAGCAAACTCGCTCATTTTCCACTGCCAGCTAGAGGTATCAATTTGCCCAGTTACACCTGCTATTAAAAATCCCGCCACAACCACTGCGAGCATAGCAAAGCGTGGAAAGTAACGTTTTCCACATAAATAAACAGCCACCATTAACCCAATCACTAAAGGCAGCTCGTTCATAAAGTTGAACACATCAATACCAAAATTCACCAACACGCCTGCAAGCATTGCACAGGCCAGTTGACTTGGGATCTTATTCATCATTTTTTCGAACACGCCAGTAATGCCTGACAAAAACACCAGCGCAGCGGAGAACATAAACGCGCCAACAGCTTGATTTAAGCTATAGCCTTGGGCACTTGAAATAAGGAGTGCCGCTCCGGTTGTTGACCACGCGATAAGAATAGGCACCTTGTAGTAGTAAGACAACGCAATTGAGCTGACGCCCATAGCAAGACCAAGCATTAATACCCAGCTAGCAACCAAATCAGGTGTGCCACCTAACACCATAACGACCTGATAAATAAGCGCAATTGAGCTAGTAAAGCCAATAATAACGGCCACTAACCCCGCAGTTGCTCGACTGATGAGCTGACTCATGTACACACACTCCTTGCAATTAAAAATCTACCATATCCTATGATTTGCCAGATGGCACTGTACACTTTTGTAGTATTTTAAGATTAATTTACTATACAGAAGAGGCATTTACTGCAATGCCAAACATTAACAAAATTTAATTTTCTCTCCACCTTCAAGCAATCCTTACTTAGTTAAACTGCAAACACTGACTAATTTAAGGACCAATCATGACAAAACTAATCAATCAAAATCGCCTATCTATTATTTCGTTAGCAACAATCAGTGCACTACTTTCAGGCTGTGGCAGTAGTAGTAAGAGTGAGGAACCGGTACAAAATACTCTCACTTTGCCAAGCTTATTAGTCGGTGAGGTAAGTGCGATATCAAGTAACAGTATTACAGTTAACCATCATCAAATAGCCACAAATAATGCTGACATTGAGGTGGATGACAACCACGCATTAATCAGCGATCTAAAAGTAGGTATGATGGTTGAAGTTGAAACAAATGGTAAAGAAGCAACTCAGATTGATTATGATCCAAGTTTTAAAGGGCCTGTTAGTATCAATGAACAAGGCGCTACAATTGCGGGCTTCAAGTTAAATAATTTAAATACCGAAAACCTTTCAAATGGTAGCCTGGTTGAATTAAGCGGTTATAACAATAGCCATAGTGAATTCACGGTTACCTACCAACAACCATTATCTAACAGCGCAGAATTAGAACTCGAAGGTTTCATAACAGATCTAAACACTGCCTCTTATACTTTTAAACTAGGTGATTTAACTGTTCAATATCAACAGGCAGACATCGACGGCGCATTAGAAAACAATCAATTCGTTGAAGTAGAGGGCCGCTTAGAAGGTAACTTATTAATGGCACAAGAGGTTGACGCTGAACATAACTTTACAGCTGATGACGATCTAGATACAGCGCTTTTTGGTACAATTACCTTCATCAACAATGACACTTCCTTGGTTACCCTGAACAATCAATGGCAAGTGAGTATTACCGATCAAACTAAATTTGAAGATACCACTCGCGCTACATTAACCATAGGAGATACGATAGAAGTAGACGCCATCTGGCAGCAAGCTAATAATTGGTTTTTAGCCCACGAAATAGATCTGGAGAAAAGCCACACTTCGCCTAATTTAAGCAGTAATTTTAGTGTTTCTGGCTTTGCCAATTACAGCAATGGCAACATTATTATCAATGGCATCAGCTTGAAAATCACAAATAGAACCGTTTTTGAAGATGGGTTAACAGCAGATACTCTTTCAGGTGAATGGTTAGAGCTTGAAGGTATTATTGATGGACAAAGCTATATTGTCAGTGAAATCGAACGTGATAACAGCAATGAACCTCTTGAATTAAAAGGCATAGTAACAGTAACTGAATCGCAACAGGCTAGTTTATTCGGCTACATCAGTGAAGATAACAGCTTAGCGAGTTTTACAGAACAATATGTTGATCTAGAATGCCAGTGGGTACAAGATAACATCGTACGTGCATGTAAGCTTGATGATTAACAACAAAATACAACAATGGCAGCACTAAACGTGCTGCCAAACTAATGTCGAAATATTATGAAAAAACTAGTTTTAACTTGCCTGTGCTTAATTTCTGGCCTTGCTTTTGCTGCAAGTTCAGCCATTTTTAATATGCTAGATTCAAGCACAGCCCCTGCCCCGACTGAAGTTTTATATAACATAGAACAACACTATGCGAAGAATGCCGTTATTGTTGAGTTTGAGCTGGAAATTGAAAATGGTCAAAGCGTATTCGAAGTCACTTTATATGAAGCTAAAAAACAACGATTTATCGAATTACTTTTAGACAGTGCGGGAAAGGTAATAGAGCTTGAATATGAAGCTCCGGAGCTTGATGAACAAGAAGAAATAGCAGCTGCTAATTTGATGAGCCGTAAAGGTTACACATTACATGGTTTAGTAACACAACTAGATAGTGAGCCAACACACTACCTAATTGAAGCCCAATTAGAGCAAGACATGGGTATCACATACATGGTCGCCACATTCGTAACCAGCAAAGGGCGTCACAAAAAAGCGATTGATCTTGAGACGGGTAAGAACTTACCTTTGCTTCGTTGGGGCAATTAATGAAACTATTATTAGTTGAAGACGACCAGCAAAATCGCGAGTTTTTATACAAGGCTTTTATTGAGCAAGGCTACACATTAGATTGCGCAGAAGATGGTCAACAAGGGCTTATGCTAGCGACGTGTGAACATTACGACGCGATTATTCTAGATCGTATGCTTCCTAAGCTTGATGGTTTACAGGTATTGTTAGCATTAAGAGCAACCGGCAAAACAACGCCAGTATTAATACTATCTGCGCTAGATAAAGTAGACGACAGAGTGACAGGTTTAAAAGCCGGCGGTGATGATTATCTAACAAAACCCTTCTCTTTTTCTGAATTAGCTATTCGAGTCGAAAACTTAATAAAACGGCATACCTTTCATGCCCCACTGAGCACTAAAATTAGTCTTGCCAATTTAACGCTCGACTACAGTAATCAACGAGTTGAAGTAAACACTAAAACTGTTAATTTACAGCCCAAAGAATTTAAATTGCTTAGGTATTTATTAGATCACCAAGACAAATTAGTCACCCGCACCTTATTGTTTGAATCGGTATGGGAATATCATTTTGATCCTGGCACCAACGTTATTGACGTGCATATTGCGAGGCTTCGTAAAAAGCTCACAGAAGCGTCCGCGCAATTAGAAATCGAAACAGTTCGCGGTGTCGGCTACCGCTTAAAAGCTAGTGAGAGTTAATGTACGAAAATAACCTACGTTTGTTCGACCCAAGAAAAAGCTCAGTTTGGCGTTTAACATTGGCCTTTGCAGCAATTACCGCTGTTACTTTATTACTTGCGATTACTTTAATCTACCAACTGTTACTTGGCGAGCAAAGCCGTCAAGTTGAACGGCGCCTTGATGCCGAAAAAACACGTATCGAAGCGCTCGCCTCCGAATTTGACAAGCAAAGCTTTTTTCAACAGCTGGATGTTTTCAGAAGCGAAGGTGATATTTTAATTTTTTGGCAGAGTGATTATGAACAAAGCCAGCAGCTAAGCTTTTTACCCGATAATATCCCCTCACTCCCCGAAACAGTTGTTTTTCCTGTTCTTGATACCGGACGAGGTCAAATACGCCTACTCACAACAGG
This sequence comes from Pseudoalteromonas sp. S1650, assembly GCF_005887195.1. NCBI lineage: Bacteria > Pseudomonadati > Pseudomonadota > Gammaproteobacteria > Alteromonadales > Pseudoalteromonadaceae > Pseudoalteromonas > Pseudoalteromonas sp. S1650. The sequence goes on from NZ_PNDF01000065.1 coordinate 66,388, forward strand.
CAAAGTTAAAACCGTTTATGGCAATATCGTGCTCGCCACTGCCACAGAGCATTTACAACGTTTAATCATCGATTTCAAATCAATCGCTAGTTGGACTTTTATCTTAGCAATAGCGTTAACAGGCTTGTTTGGTTACCTATTTTCTCGTCGACACTTGCGTCGTGTAAACTACTTCAATGCAACAGCCGAACAAGTTCAAAATGGCAACTTAAGCGCGCGTTTATCCCATAAAGATAAAGGTGATGAATTTGATCGTTTAGCAGCTCACATCAATACAATGCTCGATGCAGTAGAGGAAAATTTCGCTTTGGTACAGGGAATTACCGATAATATCGCTCATGATCTAAAAACCCCACTGACACGATTAAAACTTAATTTAGAGCAGCGTTTACAAAAGCTGCCAGAAATGGGCTACGAGCTTGAACAGCTCAATAGTATCATTAACACCTTTGACGCCATGCTAAAGCTCACACGTTTAGAACATGGACAGTTTCCGCTACAGCTCGAAACAATTGATAGTAGTCAACTTGCCAATGATATTAGTGAAATTCTACAACCCAGTGCCGAACAAAACGGTCAATCAATTGATGTCGCTATTTCTTCACCTTGGCAATTAAGCGGTGATCGAAACCTGTTGTTTCAAGCAATTTTTAACCTAGTCGAAAATGCTATAAAGTACGCTGGTAAGGGCGCAACGATTAAAATAATAATTGCTGAAAAAAGTATATCAGTTGTCGACAATGGTAAGGGTGTCAACGAACATGATTTACAACAGCTCACAAAACGCTTTTATCGCAGCGATCCGGCGCGTCAAAAAGAAGGGTTTGGTTTAGGCCTTGCAACCGTACAAGCAATTTGCAACCGCCATTCACTCAACTTATTTCTAAGTTCAGAAAATGGCTTTTGTGCAAAAATAACCGAAGATTAAGCTGCGCTCTCAGCTGCTTTTTCTTGCACTTCTGGTTTTGTGGGTTTATCAAAAATACCTAAACGAATGCGAATAAAGTGCAAAATCTCTTTGGCTACGTCAATACCCAACGCACCTTCTAAGCCTTCAAAGCCTGGACTTGAGTTTGCTTCACAAATTTTAAAGTGCTGCTCATCAAACAATAAATCGATGCCTGCTACATCAAGGTTGAGTACGTTCGCTGTTTGGGTTGCAAGCCATTCGATTTCTGGCGTAATAGGAAATGACTTACCAGTGCCACCTGCACTAACATTGGCTTTAAAGTTTTTACCCTGTGAGTTACGTTCCATACATGCAACAGCACGACCACCGATAGTAAGTACTCGCAAATCACGGCCATGACTTGACTTAACAAACTGCTGTAGAATGATGTTTGCTTGTGGATTTGCAGCCTCAATCAGCTGCATTAAGTCATCAAACTCTTCTTTTGATTTTGATAAAAATACACCACTCCCCTGCGAGCCCGATAAGGTTTTAATAACCACAGGAAAGCCAATTTGCTTTTCAACCAAATCAATATTCACCGGAAATTTAACCAACATGGTATTTGGCGTTGGTAAATTACACTCAGCAAGAATTTGCTGTGCAAATAATTTGTCTTTTACTGTTTCGATGGATTGCGAACTGTTAACACAGTACACACCTAAACGTTCAAGGTGGCGAATAATCGCTAGCGCAAAATAAGTTGTACTTGCCCCCATGCGAGGGATAACAAAATCGGGGAGCTCAACTGACTTACCATCAATTAAAATACTTTTACCGTCTTCACGGGTAATTGTCAGGTCAAATTGATCAGGCGAATAAACTTGTAAATCTATGCCCTCTTCTTCGGCTGCAGCAAGTAAACGTTCTACTTCATAGGTTTCTTGTTTTAACAAGCCTTGGCTATCTTTATAAATGATCCACCCGCGCATGCTTGGTACCTCTGGTCTTTGAGTTTCGGTGACAAAAAAACGCGGATTATGCTGAGCATTCAAAGCCGAGTAAAACAAATTAATTTTATCGACACGATAATAAAAACCACTACTTAGTGATTAACCATTGACCGGGTTGTTAACTTAAGGTAAAAACTAACAATGAGTTAACATAAAAACCCGTAAGAGAAACATGTGAACAGGACGCTTGCATTAATCTTCATTCTGCCACTTACAGCATTTGCACTGAATGAATGGCACATTCAAAGTGATGGTTTTAAAACAAAACCAAGCACACAGCAGTTTGTTGCCTCTTACAAAGCGCAGGCCGACCAAATAGCCCCACAGCCCATTGTGAACTTAACTGCGCCGCTTAATCAGCTATCTAATCATGCGCACGATTACCTATACAAACAAGGCCGTTTGCCTGACCAATTAGCAAACACCGCATTCAGCGAATTTGATTTAGACACCCTAGAAACCTTACAACCCGGCGATCACTTTATTTTAGTGATCGACGAATACCTCAGTTACACCGTCGAAATTAGTAACATTATTGAAGCCAGCAATGGCGATAGAAGTGTGTTTGGCAAGGTCAATGATCAAACTAAAGCAGGCCATCAAGCCGTGATGACCCTCACAGAAAACACCCTACAAGGCCAATTTGATGCCGGTAATCAAAGCTACAAGTTTCAAAGCCATGGTGAGTACGGGTGGGTAACGAAGTTGTAGGTAACGGGTGTGAGTCTGTAGCTGCGATTTTACATCGCGTCCAAGAACCTAAATCCTAGCGCCCAGTGCCTAATGTATTAATTCGTAGGCGTGAAACTTGTTTCGCGCGAAATAAATTTCACGCCTACGGTATCGTATTTAGCCTTAGTAATGTGCTGGCACAAACTAACTCAAAGCTTACTGCTTCATAGCCGGCCACAAACTTGCGCCGTCGCTGTCGATTGGGCTTAAAATCTCAAGCCCAAGTATTTTAGCGATCAGCGGGTACACATCTAAATTACTTACTTCGTCTAAACGAAGGCCTTGTTTAAAGGCGGGGCCAGTGGCGATAAAGGTTGCGGCCATATCTTCGCTGTAAGCGTAACCATGAGTGCCTAGGTAACCAGCCATTTTACTGTCGGTAAACACACGAGGTGCGTCGGTTTGTAAAATAATATCGCCAACGCGCGGGCCTTTATTATAGTGATAATCACGCTTTTGCTGCTCGCTTAGCACGACGTAACGACCATCTGCGGCTTTAGCAAGCTTTTTGCTGAACTCCTTGATGTCTGCTTTGCTATCTGGTTTTGCATAATATAAAACCCGAGGGCCAGTGTTTTGCACTATGAAGTTTTCATCTTGCGGCAAGCTATCAATTTTAATGCTAAGGCTTGGATCAACAGAGGTCATTCCGTGATCAGACACAATCACCAAGTTAATGTTTTCATCAAGCGCTTTTAAACGGCTCGATAAATCAGCCATTAAACTATCGAGCTTTTGCACTGCGTCATAAGTCTCTTTGGCATCTGGGCCAAACTCATGCCCCATGCTATCCACCAGCGAAAAGTAGCTTATAACCAAACGTGGACGCTGCGCTTTTGGTAAGCTCAACCACTGAATAATTTGATCAACACGCTTTTGGTAATCACTGTGTTTTGAATAATGATAAAAGTAATCAGGCAACATACCGTTAAAGCGCGCATCTGATTCAGGCCAAAAATAGGTTGCGGCTTTTAAGCCCTGCATTTGCGCTAGGTTCCAAAGCGGAATACCACTCACCCAAGTGCTATCGTCTTTCCCTTTCCCCATTTTGTAACAGTCGTTGCGCTCAGTATCACAAAAGCGGTTCTCGACAATGCCATGATTAACCGGCAACAAGCCGGTAATAATCGACAAATGATTCGGGAAGGTTTTGGTCGGGTAAACAGGACGCATTTTGCTAGCTCGTACGCCCTGCTCACTGATTGCTTTTAAGTGTTTTGCATGGTGTTTTTCAATATAATCCCAACGAAAGCCATCTATCGAAATAAGGACCACAGATTGCTCTTGCTCCGCTTTTACAGCCGAGCTAAACATTAATATACCCGCTAAAACTAATTGCCAAATACGCATGCGAAACCCTTTTAGTTTAATTTTTTAATTTGCTCAGAAACGTTACCAAACTGTTTTGAAAATTTTGTGATCATGCTCTCAAGCTTTTTCACACTACGCTTTAAACGTGAGCCGTTTATTAGGCTATAAATAAAGCCCCAAACGCCTGTAACCACACTTAATACAATAAACACAGCAACCGGAAGCCCATCTAAATGTTCGACCACTTGCGGGTAATTATTGAGTAAATCAATCCCGGCCTCTGGTACGAGTGTATTTATCAACGGGTAAAAATCTTGAGCATCAAAGTACCATGCTAGCCCTATTGACGTAAGGCCAAGCAGTACCATACGGTTAAAACCATGTACCATACCAAAGCTACGTACTGATGAGTTGCCATAGGCAATGTCTTTACTCACATTAACCGCATACTCTCGGTAATACTTATAATAACGCTTTGTGTCTACACTGCTGTAGGCGTAATACACCCAATCGCCGATATCAACTGAGCCCAATAAATCTTCACCGGCTTTAAAAACAAACGGCTCACCTGTGGCCGTTTCAAGCATAATTTCGCCTTTTAAAGTCGTGCTACGATTGCGATATACCTCTACGCGCTCTTTTACATCGCTACCCACATACATGCCACCTCGATAGGTGGTTGTTGTTTCAGTGGTGGTTACTGTTTCACGTGTTTCATTGGCATGTGCGCTTTGCTCTTTTTCTAATACTTTACCAAGCACAGCACGATGACGAATAGTGCCTTTTTCGTTACGTGCCCAAACATTTTTATGCACGTAATCGTTTTCATACGCAAGACTATATTCATCCATAATGGCATGCTCAAGCTCAGCGATACTAATTGGTTTGGTTATAGTTGGCTCTAACGCTTTTTGAATGCTAATAGCTTGCTCATCATCTTTTGCAAGCGACTGTTCGTTTGCAGCAATCGCTTCAACATGTTGCTTAGCACCACAGCAATAGCAATGTGCCGCATCTTGGCTGATACGCTGCTGACACGAGATACAAATAACATCTGACTTACTCGGCGTTCTTGCCAACATGTTATAACCCAATTGATTTAGGGTGGTCGATAGCATCACATCTGTTGCCGCTAAAATCGCATCATACTTTGCTTCTTGTTTGGCTTTGGCTTTTTTATGGTAGTTTTGCTCTGCCATAAACACCCCAATTGCCACAGGCAATGACGCAAGTAGCGCAGGCAAAAACTCAAGCTTTGCAGCGAACAACATGATTAAGAATGTAATAACACTTAGCACCAGCCACAATATCGTTCCACCAGTGTAGTTTCGGCTAATGGTTTTGTCCCAGCTGCGATATTGCTGATCGGCAAAATGCACAATCACAACTGGCATAAAGCGGTCATTTTTAACTACCCGCCTAGCATTGCCATCAGCAATGCGATAATTAAGCGTTAACGGTGTTTCCTGAAAAGCAGTGATCACATTACCCTTTTGTAGGTTAGCAATTACATCTTTTTCTGCATCAACACTAAACTCATGAATAATGCCGTCTTTGTCTTCTACTTCTAGCCACCAATAACCATATAACATGTTGTCGTTATTGGTTTTATAGCGGCGCTTATAGTAATACATTGACTTCACAACACCTGTGATCGTACCCGCTTGTGGCGCATAGTTTTTTACATCAACCAGTAAATCAGGGTTGAGTTCCTCAACCGTGTGCATTTGTCTTTTTTGCTCAAGTGCTTCTCCACAATCACAACAGTGGAGGTCGGTGGCATACACCGTATTTTGGCAATGTTGCATTTTCATTCCTTGCTAATTACTTGCTTAAATCAATGGTTAATGTTTGTTCACCAGCATCAACTTGGTGCCAACGTCGATACGTTTTATATCCAGGCGCCGATACTTGAATATCATAAGCACCCGTTTTTAACGTCATGCCAGGGCGGTATTTAGGGCCTATATTCATGATACGAATTGTGGCATTCGCCGCATTCGTGGAGATTGTTAACTTAGTTTTTTGCTCAACCATGTATTGTCTGCGCTGCTGTTGTTCTGCACTTAAGTTGGCATCGCCATGACGCAAAATATCAACCTTAGCTAAAGCATGGCTCACTGGACTAAAACTCTCGTAAATATGCAGTTTTTCTTCAAATTCTAAGCCTAGAGGATGCAGCAAAGGCTGGGCATGCAAAGTCCAACGAATCGCATAACTAAACACCGGATTGCTCGACTCATCGACCTTGTCTAAAAAGTAGTTAACAGGGCTTTGGTCGTCTTCAGTAAAGGTGTTATGCACAAACATTACTGGCACTATCAAAATCAGCGCTGGCATAATCAGCTTTTGCAAAACAGATACAGCAGTGGTTGGTTGCTTTTCTTGCTGAGGTTTAATCAATTGCCATAGTTTTAACGGCAGCTTGCTAAAGGTTAAGCAAATCAAAAACAGTGACAACGACATCGAAATAGGCGGAATAATCACCGAACGCAATGCTTGTTTACCGTACTCAGCATACTCGCCACCATCTGCAAATTTACCTTCTGAACTATTAAGCATAGCTAGGTATTTGTCGGTGCGTTTTGCAATGTTTGGATCTAATACCTTGTCTTTAAAGTTCTTTTTGTTCCAATCGGCGCGAATGTTTTTCACATATAAATCGCCCATTCTGTCGGCAATTTTAGCTTGAATTTGCGGGTGTAACTGAAACGCAACCCAGCTTAAGTTTGGCTCTAAGCTCATGCCACGTTTACGCATTTCGCTTTGCCATTGTGCATTCGCTTCGTTGGTAACTTTGGTTGCGACTGCATTAGCAAACGCTTGGCGTTGATTCACATTCCAATTGCTTTCAAGTTGTAAACCTTTACTAGCAAAGTGTGCTCTAAGCTTGTTTTGCGTTGTTTCGTGAGTACGAAACGCCACTAAGTTTTCAACCGTAAACGGGTAACCTGTCTCGCTAACAAACATCTTATGAAAGTTCGGATGCTGTAAAAAGCGTAACTGATAATGATCGGGATCATCGGTGTATTTGTAGCGTTTATCCTTAAGACCACCATCGCCACCGGTTGCTAAACTTGCCGCTTGCAGAGCTGTATAAACACCGCCAGTGAGCACCCCCATCAAAATAGTGCCTGCGGCATTTTCTGCAGCCGAGATTTCTTCTTCGATCAGCCAGTAATCAGGCTCTATATAGCCAATACCCGCTTTTAAAATAGTGCTTCGGTAGTCTGCTGCTTCGCGCTCATAGCAGCGATTACGGCGATCTTTTTCGCTGCTCTTATCATAACGCTCACGGCATTTAGCGATACTGTGATGGTAATCATAAATCTTAGGGCCATACTTTTGCGCTCGTGCCGATGCTTTGGCAATGTGGGCTTTTTGTGCTTGCTGATACTTGCTCCAGCCACTGTTGATCTCTTGCTCAACTTGCTGCCAATAACCTTGTTCACGTTCACCTATTCCAGCCAAAGTGTTGTTATACTTTTTACTGCCATCAGCATAGGCTTTGTATTTAACCACCAGCTCATCATATAGCTGGCTGTAGTTTTTATAATGTTTATCAAAATCTTGATACGCTTTCTTCTGCACAAAAGCAGCGATGATCTTACGTTTATCTTGCTCTAAATTATCTGAAAGTGCGGCATCGCTATACAGTAAGCCACCAAATAGCGCCAAAAAGGTTAAGTTCTCTGAACTATGTAATTGCTCAGGGTTATAATCGAGATCATTCACTTTAATCGAGTTAATTGCTAGAGCATCACGCAGTGCTGCACTGTACGTAGCAAACTGGCGTTGCTCTGCTGTAGAGGGCTCAATCAAGGTCTTTTCAATTACATACTTCTGGCCAAAAAACACCACTGGCCAAACTAAACACAGTAAAGCGATAAACGAGATAAGTCCGCGGCCAACTTTTGCAACCATGGCTTTAGGTAAAAAGTCAGCTAACAGCAGCGCAACACCTACTCCAGACACTGCTCGGCCATAAATTTCAAGGTGCTCAAGATCTTCTGCTGAAGGAGTGCCTAACCCTACTAATGACACTAATTGGGCATTAAAAATTGCTTCGGGTAATAAATATAAAGTAGCTAAAACAAGTAGCAAGCAGCGCCACCAAAACGGCTTTATTAAATCAGTCATAGTTTTGTTCTTATTGTTTTTTACGTAGTTCTAGTTCAACAACAGGATCTGTTTCTAGGCTAAAGTCTTCATCGGCTTGGCGAGTCCCTATTTCTAAATTAGGCGCTGAAGGAGTCGATGTTACTTTGGGAATATAAGTTTGTGCTTGAGTTGATTTAAGCGTGCCGCCCACCGCAGGATAAAGCTGATTAGCTTTATAAGCATACAGCTCATCTAAGCGTTCTAAATCAAGGTCTGCAGGCATACTAGCAATTAACTTAGCTTCTGGGTCATCGCTAAAAAACGGCTGCATTTTTGGCAACTCGAACACAGAACAAAAACCATATACGGTGTCGTCCATGATCACCGAGTCTGGACGCAGCGAACGTGACTGCGCTAATAAGCTGCGCTCATGATAGTCGTGACCATTAATTGAATATGTAGCAATCATAATGCCGCGCGCTTTAGCAACTGGTTTCAAGCGAGCTGCACTTTGCTTGTAATGACGAATATCAAGCACATAGCCAAAGTTACGTTTTAGCTGCTTTGCCAATTTATCAAGCTTAACAGGGCTGTCGTAACGCTTTTCACGATGGTAACGATTTCCAAGTGCTTGCAAGCTTTCAAGTTCTTCTTTGTTACGCTCATAAATAGGATCGCTCCCAGCACCGCGTTTTAGATCACTTGCTAGCTTATTCATTGAGGCTTTTGCCGGTGATTGAATAAATGCCAAATAAATGTCTGGGTTAATGTCGCGCATACGAGTAAGGTTGCGCATTTCTAAGCTACTAAAAAAGTAGTTTCCGCCGCCAACAAACTCATATGCCAAGTAATCAAGCATTTTTAAATCGTTAACTGAGGCCTTTGATTTTATTTCGATATTCAGTTTTTGATGGGGTTTACGATAGCGTGCAAATGTGGCAGCAAGCTCTCTAAATGATGGCGGCATTTTGTCGGTAAGTAGCCCAGTATCTTGATTACGATGACGTAAATAACCCCACTCTTTTTTGTAGTTCATCGACTCAATTTTACGACGCTTATTATCAACCGTGCCTGTTTCGCGGCCGGTGCGAGCATCATGATGCACAACCCACACATCATCACGGGTAATACGCACGTCAATTTCAACAACATCAAAGTTGTTGTCGATAGCATCAATTACTGCGTTAAGCGAATTTTCGGCGTAGCGAATTGAGCCACGGTGACTTTGTAAATTAAAGTTACTGCATTGCCTCGTTGTAGCGTAATTGATATTACCTAGCTGACTTTCGTAAAAACCACGGGCGCGAAGTGCATCCTGTTTGGCCTTAATGGCATTTTTTTCGACTACTGTTAAGGTGTTTTCAGTACTTGTTTCAGGGGTACTTTTACAAGCAGTTAAACCAATACTATACAAAAGAATACTGGCTAGCAGCCATGTTTTTTTAGACAGAGTTTGCATCATTGCTATACAGCCAAAAGGCTTTCCTTTCTAATTCAAGATAATGAAGAAGTGCGTGAAACTGAATAATATATGAATAAAGGACTTAATTTAAAGTAATAACTTTAATAAAAATGAATATTTTAATTTAAGATACAAGCTGTTAGATTAAATTTAATAACTAGCAAAGTTTTGCTAACAACATATAAAAGCCCGATTTTTACCGCTTTGTGGGAACGAAAAATGATCGATTTTGGTAAAAAAATTACCCCAGCACGCGAAATGCGTTCTACCAATAATTTACACACTGCGCTTGAAAGTGATCGGGGCCGCATTATTAACAGTGCAGCAATTCGCCGCTTACAACAAAAAACCCAAGTATTTCCACTTGAGCGCAATGCTGCAGTGCGTTCACGGCTGACTCACTCGCTTGAAGTGCAACAGGTGGGCCGCTTTATTGTGCAAACCATTTTTAATAAGCTCAGTGATGCAAAGCAAAAAGAATATGGCCTATCTGGACTTGAGCGGCCACTAGAAAGCCTCGTTGAAATGGCCTGCCTAATGCACGATATTGGCAACCCACCGTTTGGTCACTTTGGCGAAGCAGCCATTAATCAGTGGTTCGAGAAACACTTAGACACACTAACCCCAGAGCGCTGTAAAGGCATTGGCATCAGCGTGATTTTTAAACACTTAGCCCAAGATATAAAAAGCTTTGAAGGTAATGCCCAAGGTATTCGTATAATTCATTCATTACTTTCACTAAATTTAACCTACAGCCAAAGTGCCGGAATTTTAAAATATACCCGCCCGGCCAGCATGGCAAAAAAAGACAGCCCACAAGATAAAAACTACTTGATGAAAAAAGTGGGTTACTATTTTAGCGAAAAGCCTTTTGTTGAAGCACTGCAAAATGAGCTAGAGATTGAACAATATTGCCGCCATCCTGCAAGCTACATTATGGAAGCCGCTGACGATATTTCGTATTGTTTAGCCGACATAGAAGATGCGGTCGAAAAAGGCATTATTAGTGTCGAGTCGCTTTGCGACAAGCTAAAAGAGCAATTCACCCGCACACTCACAAACCTAACCATAGACGATACCAAACACAGCGACTTTGCCGAAAAAGCCATTGATTATGCGTTAAGTAAAGCGCAAGAGCAGCCATACAATTTTAACAGCGAATTTTTTATTTACCTGCGTGTGACCTTGCTTCATCCATTAGTGAGCTACGCAGCAGAACGGTTTATCAGCAACATAGAAGCCATTTACCATGGTGATTTTAATCAAGCGTTATTAGAAGATCGTAGCCATCTGCACGCCGTCACGCTCACCTTAAAACAAGTGGCATTAAAGCACGTTTTTTGCCACAAAGAGGTAGAGCGCTTAGAGCTGCAAGGTTATCGAATCATTAGCGGTTTACTTGATTGCTACAAGCCCTTACTTGCCCTTGACGCCGATGCTTTTAAACGGGTTTTAAAAGGCGATCAACACTACTTAATTGAAACTCGTCTGGTGAAAAAACTATCTAACAAACATTTAAATAGCTATCAAAAAGCCATTGATGCTCTAAAAGCCGAACCGGATCATTTTACCGCCTACGAGTTCTATTATCGCTGCCGTTTAATTCAAGATTACATCAGCGGAATGACCGACCAATTTGCTTATGACGAATACCGAGCGCTCATGGTGATCGATTGACTTTGCTATTTCGCTGAAATTATTTAATGAATGTGGATAAATTGCCCTACTGGGCTTAGAATTAACTCATTGTTTGGGTAACCAGATAAACCTTACTGGTCAGGAAACTATGCCAATTATAAAAACAACTTTATTACTATTACTTGCAAGTCTGAGCTTTACATCAAAAGCACAGTACAACGAAGCTATGTGTATTTTGTTAAAGCAACAAATGCATGAGTATCGTAACAACACTAGCAACAAAAATTATCGTTCAGCTGCCAGAAATTACGAAAAAAATTGCCAAAATCCTACCCCACTCAATAATGGTTCAAACCTAAAAGTTCAGCAACAGCCAACACAACCCGTTGAACCAGTAATTCAGGGTAAAAGCACCCGCTCAACTCAACATTCAGGAGCAATACTAGGTACGCCTGAAGAACCAACACAGCCTACAGTTGAGCAAGCATCAGAGATTATTGAGCCGCAACAGCCTGCAGAACAATTACAAATAGAGCCAGAACCACAAGAAGCGCAAAATACACAGCTAAAACCACCAGTGCAGCAAACAGAAGAGCCCGCTGACGTTGATCGCATTATAATCTCTGATACCCCGACAGAAACTGTGGCCGAGCCTGTAACCTCTCCTGTGATGGAACAACAGCTTGATAACGCAGCGCCTGATAGTTCGCAAAACAGTGAAACTACAGATGTAAGAAAAGCTGTCGAGGCAGAACCTGTTGAGCCAGCATTTACACCGGAGCCTGCTGCTCCTTATGAAAGTGAAAATAGTTCTTCAAGCTCATTATTAATGCCAAGTTTAATTGTCTTGCTAGTACTACTTGTTGCAGGCTTAGTGATTGTTCGTATTCGTCAAAATAAAAATACTGATGCAGACTCAGAGCTTGAACAAAGCTTAATGCAAGCTAAAGCCCTAAAAGCAGCGGCCCAAGCGCAAGCTTCAGCAGAAAAAGAAGCCGAAGAACTTCAAGCAGCAACGGCTGCCGTACTAAATGAAAACTCAGAGCAGTCACAGCAAGACTCTGATTCATTTCCTGACTTCACAAACGAATTAACCGAGAAAAATGATAACGACGATCTCTCTGAATTAATGCACTTTAGTGCACAGCATGATAGTGAAAAACCACAAACCCCATCTACACAAACAGCTGATGATTATGCTGACGCCAAGCAATTTAATGATCTTGAACTTGGTTACGACGATAAAGACGTAAACGACTCTGATGATGACTTCTTAGATGAGCAACGAGGCCTAGAGCAAGAGCTAAAATTAGCGAGCCTTGCTTCATCTTACAGCATCAATGAAGAAACAGATCGAAAAGCAGAGGAATCTAAACAAGATGAACCTGAACTAGAAGAACCGAGAGATTCCGCTTCGTCATCATTCGGCTTTGATGAGTACACAACTAAAGAACCAATTGCCGACGACGAGCCAGTTTTAGCTGAGATAGAAGCGCTAGAAAAACCTGAAATTGA